>CAZAOR010000393.1:0-5766 GCA_964486805.1 uncultured Sediminibacterium sp.
AGATAAAGCACAGGTACTTGCTGCCAGTACCCGTATCATTAACTGGCAAATGATCGGCCTGCTGATCGGGGGAATTATCTGGGGTACTTTAGGTGATAAAAAAGGGCGATTAAGTGTGTTGTTCGGTTCCATCGCCTTGTATTCCATGGCCAATTTTGCAACTGCCTATGTTCATAATACGGATCAATATGCCTGGGCCCGGGCAATTGCAGGTTTGGGGCTGGCCGGTGAATTAGGAGCGGGGATCACACTGGTGAGTGAGTTATTGCCGAAGGAGAAGCGCGGGATCGGCACATCCCTGGTAGCCGGAATCGGTTTGTTCGGAGCAGTGTTTGCCTATTTCCTATACCGTATTGCAGGTGACTGGCGTATCTGTTATCAGATAGGTGCAGGCCTGGGGGTGGTGCTGTTGCTCCTGCGAATCTCTGTGGCAGAAAGCGGTATGTTCCGATCTGTTAAACAGCAGGATGTAAGGCGGGGTAATTTTCTTGCCTTTTTCACCAACCGCAAACGATTCACCAAATACCTGCTTGCTATCCTGATCGGACTGCCTACCTGGTATGTGATCGGAGTCGTTGTTAATCTTAGCAATCGCTTTGCCGGTGATCTCTACGGCACAAACCAGATTGACAGTGGCAAGGCGATCATGTATGCCTATGTGGGCATCGCCTTTGGTGATATCCTGATCGGCTTATTAAGCCAGTACCTGCAAAGCCGGAAAAAAGCGCTATACTATTTTCTGGTACTATGCATTATCGGGCTGGGCCTTTTTTACAGCGGATTCAATCACAATGATACCCGCATGTATGCGATCTGTACCCTGCTAGGGTTCAGCACCGGCTTTTGGGCCATCTTCGTTACCATGGGAGCGGAACAGTTCGGAACCAATCTCCGGGCCACCGCAGCTACGACCATCCCCAATATGGTACGGGGGTCACTGCCATTGATCAATCTCCTGTTCCTGCAACTATTTCAGAAATCCTGGGGATGGAGTCTGATAAGAAGCGGGTTGATAACCGGTGTGGTGGTGGTGCTTATTACCTTGCTGGCTGTTTATTTTACCGAAGAAACCTTTCACAAGGATCTGGATTATGTGGAAAGTGATTAAATGAAAAGTGAGAAGGGAAAAATGAAAATCGAAGCGTAGCGATGGCCCCGGCATGCCGCTTTAACGGGATCGTCGGGGTGAAAAATCGGAACGGGTGAATTGTCAATAGTGAATAAACCCAAGACTAAATACCCATGACCAAGGACCCAAATCCAAAGACCAGATAGCAGCATGAAATTCCTGGTAATACGTTTTTCTTCTATCGGTGATATTGTTCTCACTTCACCGGTGCTGCGCTGCCTCAAACAACAGGTGCCGGATGCGGAGATCCATTATCTCACCAAAATGCAGTTTGCAGCCCTGGTAGAACATAGTCCGTATATTGATAAAGTACAGGTGCTGGGCTATAGCTGGGAACTGATGATACATCAGTTAAAAGCAGAACATTATGATGCGGTGATTGATCTTCACCATAATCTCCGTACCTGGCGAATCAAATCTGCTTTGGGTGTTCAACAAACCCATTCCTTCCCCAAACTCAACCTGCAGAAATGGCTGTTGACTGCTTTTAAGATCAACCGGTTGCCGGAATTGCATATTGTTGACCGGTATCTTGCTGCGGTTGCAGGGTTTGGTGTGAAGAATGATGGGAAGGGCCTGGAATATTTTCTGCCGGAGCAAAACAGTCTGCTGGAAACAGATATTCCCTTGCCGCACCGGTTCGGTTATATCGGTATTGTAATCGGTGCCGCGCTGGCCACCAAACAACTGCCGATGCACAAGCTGCAGGAATTGTGTGCCGGTATTCAGCATCCCCTGATATTGTTAGGAGGGCCGGAAGACCGGGAAGCAGGAGACAGGATCGCAGCGGTAAACCCGGTAAAAATTTATAATGCCTGTGGTAAGTTTTCCTTGCATGAAAGCGCCCGGCTGGTGCAGCGGGCCCGGATCATTATCACCCACGATACTGGACTCATGCATATTGCCGCTGCCTTCCATAAACCGGTGATCAGTATCTGGGGCAATACAGTACCTGCATTTGGCATGACCCCTTATTATGGGAATGAAAAGGTATGGCAACAAATGCTGGAAGTACCGGGACTGTCCTGCAGGCCCTGCAGCAAGATCGGCTACCGTAGCTGTCCTAAAAAACATTTTCGATGCATGGAACAACAGGACCTGACCCAGGTTTTTCAGGCATTGAAAGAACAGGTACATGCGCAGGTGACCATCTGATAATCGGGTATTGCTTCCCCTTCAATCGCTTGCAAATGGAAAAGCAGTTCAAACTGCTTTCTGTCGCTCAGAGGCTATCAGTGTTCGCCGCTTTGCGGAACCCCTGGGGGATTATCTGGCTGCCATCCTATTCCCCCAGTCTTTGGCGGCATGCACCAGGTAGCGGTAAGTTGATCGCATAGCTTCCTCCAAAGAAATATCCGGCGGATTAATACAAATGATCTCATCGAATAAGTTTTGAAAATTGCCGGATGTTGCAGGCATGCCACTGAAACCGGTTACAGGAATCTGTTGTTGTTTCGCCCGGATCGCAACACCGGCCGGGCCTTTACCTTCCAGGGTCTGGCTGTCAATATTGCCTTCCGCAGTAATCAGGTGATCCGCTTCTTGCAAGGCGCTTTCAAATCCGGTGACCGATAAAAAATAATCGATACCGCTATGCAATTCTGCGTTCAGAACACTATATAATCCAGCCGCAATTCCGCCTGCCGCTCCTCCGCCTTTAAGGGTTTCGATTGATTTACCGGTCACGGATGCAATGATGGACGCAAAGCCTTGCAGCATGCGCTCGAGTTGCTGTACTGCATCCGCATCTGCCCCTTTCTGCGGCCCGAATATAGTGGCAGCACCATTGGGTCCGATCAGCGGGTTTTGCACATCACATAGTATTTTGATCCTCGTTTCTGCAAGCCGCTTATCAAGTCCGCTCCGGTCAATTGAATACAGGTCTGTCAATGCAGCGGGTATCGGCTGCAAGGGGGTTCCCTGTTTGTCAAGGAACAGCAGTCCGAGTGCAGCCAGGATACCGCAACCGCCGTCCACAGTAGCCGAACCGCCGATACAGAGAATGATCTCTTTCACTCCCTGATCGAGTGCTGCCCGGATCAGTTGACCGGTACCGTAGCTGCTGGTCTGGAGCGGGTTTCTTTCTTCCGTCTTCAAGAGCCTGAGCCCGGAAGCAGCAGCCATTTCAATGATGGCGCTGGATTTACTGTCCGAGATAAAAAATTCGGCTTTGACAGGTTTTCCAACCGGATCCCGCACTTCAACCCGGACGGCGGATCCACCTGTATGCGCAAACAGCAGGCTTGCCGTACCATCACCGCCATCGCCTACCGGGAAAGACTGGCTGGTATGCAGCAGGTTGCTTTGCCGCAGTCCCGTTTGAATCGCAAGGGCAGCATCCACAGCGCTTAAGCTGTTCTTGAATGCGTTGGGTGCAATCAGGATATGCATCCTGAAAGTTAGGGAATCGAGAATTGCAGATCCGGATATTTTGCTAACTTAAACCATGATTCAATCCCTGCCCTGGACCCAGGTTGTGAATCCTTTGCCTGCCTGGCCAAGCGCTGCCCTGGTAGCAGCTATCCCGGTATTGGTGATCTTTTGGGCCCTGGTCCTGCGTCGTATGAAAGGCTGGCAGGCCAGCTTGCTGGCATTGGCAAGCGCCTGGATCATCGCTGTGCTGGTATACCGGATGCCGGTATCTATATCCCTGCTTACTGCAGCCAATGGCGCTTTATATGGGTTATTCCCGATCTGCTGGATACTGATCTCCGCTGTTTTTCTCTTCAACCTGACGGTACGGAGCGGCCGGTTTGAAATGCTGAAACATAGTCTCGCAAGGCTCACCCCCGACCGAAGATTGCAGGCATTGCTGATCGCATTTTCCTTTGGTGCATTCCTGGAAGGTACGGCCGGCTTCGGTGCGCCGGTAGCCATCACGGCAGCCATGCTTACAGGGCTTGGATTTGAACCCTTGTATGCCGCAGGCATCTGTCTTGTGGCCAACACAGCGCCGGTAGCTTTTGGCTCTATTGGTATACCGATCAGCGTGATGTCGCAGGTTACCGGCCTGCCGGAAATGCAGGTGTCGCAGATGGTGGGACGCACCCTGCCTTTTGTTTCCTTGATCTTACCGGGCTACCTGGTTTGCATGGTAGCCGGATGGAAACATACCCGCGCTATCTGGCCAGCCTTGCTGGTGTCGGGTGGCTCATTTGCTTTGATCCAGGCGCTCACGGCTAACCTGTTAGGACCCTCCTTACCGGATATACTGGCAGGTATCGGTTCTATATGCAGCCTCATCATCTGCCTGCGATACTGGCAGCCAGGTCAGGTCTGGCGATTTGATGGAGAGATAAAAGAAACCGTTACCACTGCAGACTATCCGCTCAAACGGATTCTGCAATCCCTTCTTCCCTTCGGGTTACTGACCTGTATTGTCATTGTATGGGGAATACCCTCGGTAAAGCAATGGTTGGATACCCACTTCATGACCAGTTTTTTATTTCCGGGTCTGGAAAATGCCATTCATTCACAGTCCGGTAAAGTGGTTACGCACCTCTTTAAATTGAATTATGCATCTGCAGCCGGGACGGCCATTTTCATCACAGCAGTGCTTTCTCTACCGATGCTAGGGATGCGCTGGCAGGATGCCTGGCGGGTGTTTGTACAAACACTCCGGCAGTTGGTATTTCCCGTTGTTACCATTATGGCCGTTCTGGCATTTGCTTATGTGGTGAATGATTCAGGTATGTCGCTGACACTGGCAGAAGCGTTTGCAAGAACGGGTTGGCTATTTCCTTTTTTTGCACCCCTGCTGGGCTGGCTGGGTGTTTTTATAACGGGCTCCGACACTTCCGCCAATGCACTCTTTGGAAAAATCCAGACCGTGACCGCCAATGCCATTGGGGTGTCACCATTGGTAACGGCTGGTGCCAATATATCCGGCGGTGTAGTTGGTAAAATGATTTCTCCCCAATCTATTGCGGTAGCCGCTGCTGCCGGCGGATTAGTAGGAAGGGAAGCTTCCTTGTTCCGCTTTACGGTCAAACATAGTATTATCCTGCTCATGGTTATCTGCCTGATTGTATTTTTGCAGGCCTATGTATTTCCATGGCTGGTTCCTGCCGAAAATTTTCTTGTAAAGATGGCCGGATCGGGATATCTTCCTTTCATGGCTTACGTTTAAAGACAATGGATCGTATGAAAATTGTTGTATTAGATGGATACACGCTCAATCCCGGTGACCTGACCTGGGAGTGTTTGCAGGTTTTCGGCGAGCTGACGGTTCATGATCGCACGGCTGCGGACCAGGTAGTAGAAAGGTGCCGGGACGCGTCAATCATTTTCACGAATAAAACGCCGGTAAATGCTGCAGCACTGCGGCAATTACCGGTACTCCGATATATTGGGGTGCTTGCTACCGGTTATAATATTGTGGATGTACATGCAGCGGCGGAACGAGGTATCCCTGTTTGCAATGTGCCGGGTTACAGTACCCATTCTGTTGCACAACTGGTATTTGCCCTTGTATTGGAACTCTGCCTGCATGCACAGGAGCATAGCGCTGCCGTGCGAAATGGGAAGTGGGCAGCTTCCAGCGATTTCAGTTTTTGGGATTTCCCTTTGATAGAACTGGCAGGAAAAACCATGGGAATCATCGGATTTGGGCGTATCGGGCAGCAGGTGGCCGATAT
>CAZAOR010000394.1:0-6084 GCA_964486805.1 uncultured Sediminibacterium sp.
AGCCATCGCAACACGGATAAACTCTTCCACGATATGCCGCATTTCCGCCGCATTGCTTTTGAGGAAATTGCGACGGGCGGGTACATTAAAGAAGAGGTTTTTCATGCTGATACTGGTACCCACTGCAGCGGTACAGGGTTCCTGTTTTTGTACCTGGCTGTTCTCAATTTCTATGAGGGTACCCAATTCATCGTCGGCCCTTCTTGTTTTCAGGCTCACTTGTGCCACCGCTGCAATGGATGCCAGGGCTTCCCCGCGAAATCCCATGGTACGGATACGGAACAGGTCTTCAATGGCTCTTATCTTGCTGGTAGCATGCCGTTCAAAAGCCATGCGGGCATCCGTTACGCTCATCCCCTTGCCATTATCAATCACCTGTACCAATGCTTTACCTGCATCATTCACCAATAGCCGGATCTCTGTTGCGCCAGCGTCAACCGCGTTTTCCAACAGTTCCTTTACTGCACTGGCAGGCCGCTGGATCACTTCTCCTGCTGCAATCTGGTTGGCAATATTATCCGGTAATAATTGTATCTGATCGGTCAATGGATTCTGTTTCATGAGCCTGTAAAATTACGAACTCTGCTGCAAGCTCCCCAGGCTTTCCGTAATTTCGCACTACAATTCAAACTTTATGCAGTTAAGCGCGGATATTCAAAAATTACCCCGTCATTTTTTACCGGAAGATTTTTCAGTAACTGACTGGGCCAGCCTGGAGCCCTATTTTAAAACCCTGGCGGAACGTCCGCTGAACGCAGTATCTGAACTGGAACAGTGGCTGCGGGATATGAGCGAACTGGAAGCCGTGGTGAGTGAAGACGCCTGCTGGCGACAGATACGCATGACCTGCGACACCACCGATCCCAAATTGGAAGAAGCCTTCACGTATTTCTGCATGGAGATCCAGCCACGTATCCAGCCATATGCCGACCAACTCAACCGGAAACTGATCGACTGTCCCTATACCGGGCAACTGGACCAGCAGAAATATGCCACCTATCTGCGCAGTGTCCGAAAGAATATCCAGCTATTCCGCGAGGCCAATATTCCCTTGTTATCTGAGCTAAGCGTGATGCAGCAGCAATATGGCGCTATTGCCGGTAAAATGACCGTTGAAGTAGAGGGTCAGGAGTACACCTTGCAGCAAGCTGCCAAATTCCTAGAAAACCATGACCGGGATTTAAGGGAATCGGTTTACCGGAAAATACAGGAAAGGCGCCTGCAGGATAAGGAGGCTATGCAGGAACTGTACACAAAGCTGGTACAAAAAAGAGATACGGTTGCCCGCAATGCCGGTTTTGCCAACTACCGCGATTATAAGTTTGTAGAACTGGGTCGCTTTGATTATAACCGGGAGGATTGTTTCCAGTTTCATGAAGCGGTAAAACAGCATGTACTTCCCCTGATCAATACGATCTATGAAAAGAAAAAAGCCAAACTGCAACTGGATACCCTGCGCCCATGGGATACGGAAGCAGAACCGGCAGGGATCCAGCCATTGAAACCCTTTACCAACGGTGAAGACCTGTATCAGCGCTCTGTTGCCTGCTTTGAAAAAATGAACCCATTTTTTGCAGACTGCCTGCGAAAAATGAAAGCCCTGGGACATTTTGACCTCGAAAGCCGCAAAGGCAAGGCCCCCGGCGGTTATAACTGTCCCCTCGCGGAAAGCGGCGCGCCCTTTATTTTTATGAATGCTGCCGGTCAGATGAGTGATGTGACCACCATGGTGCATGAAGGTGGTCATGCCATCCATTCCTTCCTGGCACACCAACTGGAACTGAGCGGGTTCAAGGAATACCCCATGGAGATCGCCGAAGTGGCCAGTATGGCAATGGAATTGTTCAGCATGTATCATTGGGATACATTTTTCGATCATCCTGATGACCTGCGCAGGGCCAGGGAACACCAGTTGGAACGCACCATCACGATCTTCCCCTGGATTGCCATCATCGACAAGTTCCAGCACTGGGTTTATGAAAACCCGCAGCATACCGAAGCGGAACGTACCCGCCGCTGGATGGAAATACTCCAGGAATTTTCCAGCCCGGCAATTGATTATACCGGGCTGGATGCTTACCGGGAAATCGGCTGGCAACGGCAATTACACCTCTTTGAAGTACCATTCTATTACATTGAATACGGCATCGCCCAATTAGGCGCTATCGGCCTCTGGATGCAATACCGGCAAAACCCGCAACAGGCGCTGGATCATTATATCCAGGCCCTGCGCCTGGGCGGTACCCGCACCCTGCCCGAATTGTATGCCGCCGCCGGTTTGAAATTCGATCTTTCTCCTGCGCATATCAAGACCCTGATGGCTTTTACCGCACGGGAAATGGAGGAATTGTGAAAAGTGCGAAGGACGAAGCTGGAACCTTCTTATTAGAACTAAGCGTTTAACAGGAAGCAGCCGGGATTTAATCGGACAGTTGGGATTAATTTTTAAAAGAGGCCCTCGAAGTTTGTCCTTCGTACTTTGGCTATGGTTGTTTTTTCCCGGGGTTCTGGGGTCGCTGACCACCGCGGTTTTGCGGTCGCTGTGCCTGGGGTTTGGGACCATTATTGGGGCCGCCCCGGCGTTCGGGTCTTGGTGACTGGTTAGCTGGGGGCTGTTGACCACCGCGGTTTTGTGGTTTCTGCGCCTGACCTTGCTGTCCGCCCCTGTCGCCACGATTCCGGCTGCGTTCCTGGTCGCGCCTGCGGCGATCATTTCTTTCCAGTGAGCGCAGGCTGATCTGCCCTACCAGGTCTACGAAAGCCGCCGGTTCTGTTTCTTTGTTCTTGGCAGTGCTCAGGTCGGCCGTTTGCAGTTCTTCCACTTTCTGGCCCTGTTGGTTCAGTCGCTTGATCTCTTTAACACGCTGTATGGTGAGGGGATAATGCTTACTGTTGTTGGGCAGGATATACCACATCAGGTTTTTAAAAATATCTTTTTTGATCAGTTGCGCGGTACCCATGGCTGTATCCAGGGTTTCTGCATAGTCGGGAAACTGTTGCAATGCATCCAGGTAAGTATCTAATTCATAGTTCAGGCAGCATTTCAATCGCCCGCACTGCCCGCTGAGTTTGGTCTGGTTGATCGACAGGTTCTGGTAACGGGCTGCGGTGGTATTCACGCTTTTGAAATCATTCAGCCAGGTACTGCAGCACAGTTCGCGGCCGCAACTGCCGATACCACCTACTTTGGCGGCTTCCTGCCGGATGCCGATCTGGCGCATCTCCACTTTCACTTTAAACTCACCGGCATAAATCTTGATCAGTTCCCGGAAGTCAACCCGGTCATCTGCTGTATAAAAGAAAGTCCCTTTCTTGCCATCGGCCTGAATTTCCACCTCGCTCAGCTTCATCTGCAGATTCAATTGACGGGCAATCGCACGGCTGCGGGCAAGGATTTCCTTCTCCCTGCTTTTACTGATCCGGAAACTTTCCAGGTCCCGTTCCGAACTGCGGCGGAGGATTTTTTTCATTTCGGGGTTGAACTCATTGACCCCTTTCTTTTTCAGTTGAATGCGCACCAGTTCCCCGGTCAGGCTTACTTCTCCCACATCAAATCCGCTTACGCCTTCCACCGTCACAAAATCGCCTTTTTCAAAGTACTGCAGGGTGCTGTTACGGAAAAACTCTTTCCGGCTGCCATGCTGGAAACTGACTTCTATCACCCTGCACTGACTTTCCGGGTCGCTGAAAGGCAGGTTCAGCAGCCAGTCATGAACATTCAGCCGGTTACACCCGCCCGAACTGCATCCGCCGTTACTCCGGCATCCGCCCGGCTTTGAACCGTCTTTTCCCGAACCGCATGCGCCACAGCCCATAATACTGCTTTGGGTGATGAAATAATACAGGAAGGGAATGGTACGGGCTGTAGTACTGACCTGAGCGCCTGTTGCGTCGCCCACTTCAACGGCAGGAACCCGGAACGGGCAATCTGCGTAGAAAAATATCTATATGTATAGATAAGAAAACCAGTAGTACAATCCGCTCCCGGGTATCTACCCGGTTCCTTTCACAACTTCCAGGCCGGAGCTGGTCCGGCATTTAACCTGCCAAAATTAGGGTTTTGTTCTGAATGATGTGGTACAGTTTCAGGGTGAGCGCCTGGAACAGAATTTTGGCATTGGCATTCCGTTCAATAAAATAGGCGGCTTTGTCCAGTTCAGTTACCATCGCATCCTGTTGGTCGATGCTGGCGAATTTGTTCAGCCGTATGGCGAAATCCTTTTCCTGGTCGCCCAATAGCAGGTTTTCTGCCCCCAACACCTGTATCCGGATGCCTTGTTCTTAGAGGTGGGTAAAATAACGCAGCAGTTGTTTTTGTTTCTCCCGACCCAGCTTACTGACTTCTTCCACGAATTTCACCTGGGCGATCGGTCCTCCCCGCAGGGTAGCATTCAGCCATTCCCTTAGCAGGCTCTGCCAGTCTTCATCCGCATGCTGCAGCATTTGCAGGGCTTCCCGGTAGTTGCCGCCACAGATACCTGCAATCTGTCTGGCTGTTTCAGGACTGGCTTTTGCCCTGTTGATGAGGGCTGTTTCTATTTCCGCCGTTTCAGGAGCTGGCAGGCGGATGGTCTGGCAGCGGCTCAGGATGGTCGGAAGGATCAATTCTTCATTTTCAGCCACTAACAGGAACAGGGTATTCGGCGGGGGCTCTTCAATCAGTTTCAACAACTTATTCCCCTCCTTGCCCAGGTATTCGGGCATCCAGAGCAGGAGTACTTTATAAGCACTTTCGAAACTTTTCAGGCTCAGGGTGCGGATAATGGCATTGCATTCTTCCGCAGTGATATTGCCCTGTTTGTTTTCAGCGCCAATGCTTTGCAGCCAATCGTAAGCATTGCCGTAGGGATACTGTTTCAGGAACTCGCGCCATTCCGCCAGGTAATCGGCGCTTGTTGGTTTATCCCCGCTTTTACGCGGGATTACCGGATAACTGAAATGCAGGTCGGGATGCAGCATTTGTTCTGCCCGCTGAAAAGCCGGCTGTCCGGCAATCTCCTCCGGGTGAATAAAGGAAGGGCCATTGTTCAGAGGGGTCATACCACCAAACAGGTCTTCCACCACAGGGGCGGGTGCGGGTAAGGAAACAACGTATTGTGCAAAAGCAAGGGCCAGGGGCAAGCCGCCACTACCTTCCTTTGCCACAAACAGCAGAGCATGACTCAGCCGGTTCTGCTGAACCATTTCTGTCAGGTGCTGTTTGGCAGCTTCCTGTCCTATCACATCTTTGAACAACATACGCAGCTATAAAACCGGGAATTACGGGTTTCAAATGTAGGGGATAACCGGAGGTTTAAAAAAACCCGGTATTTTCTGCCTGCATTTTTATAAGCTCCGCTCCCGGATATTTTTTATGAAGGATCCAGCACCAAAGCGAACTGGCTTGTCTTAATACAGTGTATCCTGAGAGCGTTTCGGGGGTTGTATATCCAGCGCAGGCTTTTCTTTTAAAAAAAAGTAAATCATTGCCATCCTGTTCCATTGCCGTCCGCCTGGTTTCTTCGGAAGATCTGTTTCTATCCTACCATCGCACCTGCAAATCCGGTTTAAGTCCGGTTCAAATCCGGTTCAAGTCCGGTTCAAGTCCGGTTGTCTAAGGGCTTTCTCCTGGCTTTCGCTTGACTATCGCAGGGGATACCCAGGTTGATCCCGAACCCACCCGGGATTGGGAAGAAAGATTAGGTAGTACGCATTACAAAGGACGAAGTACAAAGTTCGATCAGTGATATTTAGCACTTCGTACTTTGTACTTCGTCCTTCGTACTTTACTTATTGGTTCAGGTATTTCAGGATTTCCTGGCTGTCGGGGGTTACATTACTGGGGAAGTACGCCAAAAGTTTGCCGTTCTCATCAAGGAGGAATTTATTGAAGTTCCAGCCGATCGTAGCATCCAGCACGCCGTTTTCGGATTTGTGTGTAAGCCATTGGTAAATGGGGGCGGTATCATCCCCTTTTACGCTGATCTTGCTGGCCATGGGGAAACTTACCCCGTAATTGGCTTTGCAGAACTGTGCAATCTGTCCGTCTGATCCGGGTTCCTGTCCGCCGAAATTATTGGCAGGAAAACCTACGATCACCAGCTT
>CAZAOR010000395.1:0-3576 GCA_964486805.1 uncultured Sediminibacterium sp.
CTTCACCAGCTTCCCTCCCTTCGCTGTGTAGATTGTGCAGATGATCAGATTATTTTGCCAGGGGCACGCGCATTGAATAAATGATTGGAATGGCACCAAAGCTGCAATGTTTTTGGCCTCATCTCCCCCTCTCCTCAATTAGAAATAAATTGAGCATTTTCTTTTCGTGCAAATCTGATCCTATGGATGGGATCATTGCATTTTGTGTGTGTCTAATCCTGAAATGATGATTGAACAAATAGATACGTGCAAGTTCATCATAAAATCAGAAAGACCCACTGAAATGAGTCTTTCTGATTAAATTGACAGTCTTGTGCCCCAGACGGGAATTGAACCCGTACTCGCGTTGCGGCGAACAGGATTTTAAGTCCTGCGTGTCTACCAGTTCCACCACCGGGGCCTGGATAAATTCCATCATCCAAAAAAAATCCCGCCACGCCATCGGCGTCCGGGATCCTGAGCGAAAGACCGGGCTCGAACCGGCCACCCCGACCTTGGCAAGGTCGTGCTCTACCAAATGAGCTACTTTCGCGTTTGTCCTCCGGCACTTTCATGCCGTTGGAACCATGGTTCCATCCGCCTTACCGGGGGTTATGGCGAATGATTCAAGAACTAAAACGGGAGTGCAAAAATAAACATCCCACAGTTCCGGCAAAATTTTTCGGCCGGAATTTTTATTTATATTCCGGTGTATACTGGGAACTTTTCTGTACCTCCACATCAGGATGCCCCTTGTAACGCTGTGTATAGAGGCGATAACATCCTCCCAATACAAAAGCCAGAATACAGAACACCTGCAGGTAAAATAAAAAACGGGAAGAGCTTACCCAGTTACTGGTAAAATCCTTTTCCTGGATATCATTTGTTTCGTGTGACATAGACCGATTAGTTACCACGCGAAGGTAAGCATTGCTCACAAAAATCCGCGCATCCTTTTCATAATTTCCCCGAAGGTTTTCCGCTGCAATACAAAATATTGCCATACCAGACTTTTCGGATAAACCCCCTCTAATCGGTTCAGTTTCCGCCGGTTTTTACTGACAGTAATCTGGCCTGTCCCTGCTTTTTTCAACACCGAAAGATGCGCCCGGAAAATGGCGGAAAAGAATGCCGTATCACCCGTTAACAGGCCCTTCCAGGCTGACAAAGCATCCAGACCGATACGCAACGGAAGCTTGTACAGCTTTTCGCCGAATGGCAGATTCTTACACAGCATCAGCAGGTTATTCCGGAAATTCAGGTACACTTTCCGTCCTCCACGGGGCAGGGTGCCTGCACCTACATGGTACACGACCGAATCCGGGCAGGCAAATACCCGGTATCCGGCTAACTGCATCCGCCAGCAGAGATCAATCTCCTCCTGGTGCGCAAAAAATGAGGCATCCAGTCCGCCCAAAGCATGGTAAACCGCAGCCCTTACAAACATCGCGGCGCCTGATGCCCAGAATACCGGCTGGGTACTGGTATATTGACCCAGGTCACGCTCACATATATCAAAAACCCTTCCCCTTGAAAACGGATAACCCAGGGTATCCAACCAGCCACCGGCTGCGCCTGCATATTCAAAATATTCCGGATCCCGGTAAGCAACCAGCTTGGGCTGGCAGGCCGCGATCCGCTTGTCTGATTCCATCAGTTTGATCACCGGCTCAATCCAGCCCGGTGTTACCAGTACATCGGAGTTGAGCAGCACATAATAGTCCGCTTCCAATCCCTGCAAGGCCCAGTTGTAGCCGCCGGCAAAACCCTCATTCACCGGATGGGTCAATACTTCCACTTCCGGGAAATCCAACCGTAGCATAACAAGGGAGTCATCTGTTGAAGCATTATCTGCTACGATCACCCGCTTATTGGCATAGGTAGCAGCCAGCACAGCAGGCAGGAACCGGCGCAGATGCTCCAGCCCGTTATAGTTCAGGATGACAATAGCAACAAGCGGTTGGGACAAAATATTGTTTTTGCGAAAATAAGCTAACCGGCAAATATAGCTTGGGTTTGTTGTTGGAGATTGGGCGCTCCTGATTTGACCCGAGCAAGCAATTTGCACTGTTACCGGATGGAAATTTCCTCTCATGAATTTTTCAATTAATTCTTGACCATTGTATTTTTCATTTTCTTTATCTTGCATCTGCTATGTACTTCCTCGGCCTCAATCTTGACTTCCTGGATCATCCGCAAAGGATGCAATAACCTTCTGCCCTCCGGGGCTTTCCTTGATTTTTCACGGTTTAATTTTTTACTATGTTACAGACCATGTCTGCCCGTTCGGCTGCTTATCTCAGCCTGGAAGATGCATACGGTGCGCACAACTATCACCCCCTGCCGGTGGTATTGGAAAAAGGAGAAGATATTTACCTCTGGGATGTAGACGGGAAGCGATATATGGATTTCCTCAGTGGCTATTCGGCTGTCAATCAGGGCCATTGTCATCCCCGCATCATCCGGGCGCTGACGGAACAGGCCAGCCGTCTTACGCTTACTTCCCGGGCTTTTCACAATAATCTGCTGGGTGAATATGCCCGTTTTATTACCGGTTATTTCGGCTATGACAAAGTCTTACCCATGAACACCGGCGTGGAAGGCGGGGAAACAGCTGTCAAGCTTGCCCGGCGTTGGGCTTACAATTGCAAAAAAGTACCGGAAAACCGGGCCCGGATTGTTTTTGCAAGCGGTAATTTCTGGGGAAGAACGCTGGCAGCGATCTCTGCCTCTGCAGACCCTTCCAGTTTCGCTGGTTTCGGACCCTTTATGCCTGGCTTTGACCTGGTTCCATACAACGATCTTACTGCCCTGGAAGCAGCTCTCCAAAACCCGGAAGTGGCTGCGTTTATGGTAGAACCCATCCAGGGTGAAGCAGGTGTAGTCATCCCGGATGAAGGATACCTGCGGGGAGTCCGGACCTTATGTACCCGGCACCAGGTGTTATTCATTGCAGATGAAATTCAAACCGGCTTGTGCAGAACGGGCCGGATGCTGGCCTGTGACCATGAGGGGGTAAGACCGGATATCCTGATTCTGGGCAAGGCACTCAGTGGCGGCTGCCTGCCTGTATCCGCGGTGCTGGCAGATGATCCCATCATGCTGCAGATCCAACCCGGGGAACATGGCTCTACCTATGGCGGTAACCCGCTTGCCTGTGCAGTTGCCATGGAGGCCTTGACGGTACTTAAGGAAGAAAAAATGGCTGAAAATGCTGAAAGGATGGGACAGTTGTTGCGGGAATGCATTCGTTCGCTCTCCTCCCCTTTCATTTCAACAGTGAGAGGCAAGGGCCTGCTCAATGCCATTGTGATCAATCACCCGGACCCCGAGGCTGCATGGAAAGTATGCCTCCTGATGATGGAACATGGTTTGCTGGCGAAACCCACCCATGGCGATAAGATTCGGCTGGCACCACCACTAACGATCGGTGCGGATGCCATCCGGGAATCTGTTCAGATACTGGACCAGGCCCTGCGGGAACTGGTATGAGTTCAGGCAGTTTTTTTAACCGGGATTTTCGGGAGCAAACTCATTAACTGGATGATAATTGAAAGCAGAACGAGGAAATAAAGTCCTGCTTTTTTCTCCGGGCAA
>CAZAOR010000396.1:0-3378 GCA_964486805.1 uncultured Sediminibacterium sp.
CAAAGCAGGCGCATTAACGGCTTTTGTATTGGAATGAAACAGGAAGCCGGCCCGCCAGCTACCTGGTATTTAAATTATACCCTATCTTGTTATAAAAAATCGCATGACCAGTCAGAAGGGTTCCTGGTATATTATCGGGGCATTTGCCCTGCTCAAACTAATGATCCCCTACCTGTTCATTCATGCAGGTTTTGACCTGCACCGCGATGAATACCTGTACCTCGCAGATGCCGCTCATCTTTCCTGGGGATATATAGAAATGCCACCGATGCTGGCTTTTCTAGGTCACCTGAGCCTTTTGGCAGGCGGAACGCCAGCAACTGTTTATTTCTGGGGTGGTTTTTTTGGCGCCATTACCTTGCTGTTAACGGGTGCTATCGTACTCAAATTAAAGGGGAACCGTACTGCAGTATGGATCACCTGCCTGGCGTATTTGTGTTGCGGGTTCCTGCGCATGCACATTCTCTTCCAGCCAAATTTCCTAGATGTATTTTTCTGGACCCTCAGCACCTATCTCCTGGTATGCTGGCTGATCAAGCCTTCCGATAAATACCTCTATGCTATCGGTATCAGCTTCGGACTGGGTATGCTGGGAAAATATTCCATGGCTTTTTATATCCTCGCATTCCTTATCGCCTTACTCCTCACAGGTCATAGTAAACTGATCAGGAATAAACATTTCTGGCTGGCTATGGGATCAGGCATACTGATTTGCAGTCCAAACATAATATGGCAGGTACAACACAGTTTCCCGGTCATGCATCACATGGACCTGCTGACACGTCAACAGTTGCAATACAACAGCCGGACTGATTTCCTGATCGGTCAATTACTAATGACATTGCCCTGTTTCTTTTTGTGGATCATCGGATTGGTATTTGTTATCCGTAACAGGAAGGAACAGAAATTTCATGCAGTTGCCTGGTTATATGCAGGTATTATTGCGATCCTTCTTTACTTTAATGGCAAAGCATATTATGCCGCAGCTATTTATCCATCCCTCATGGCATTTGGCGGTGTGGCGGTGAGCAGGATCAGCCTGCGAAAAAACTGGCGATGGTTACCTTATGCACTCAGTACCTGGATGATATTGTTGACACTGCTGATATTTCCCATCCTGATCCCTTTTGAATCACCGGGCAAACTGGTGCAGTTCTACAAACGCTGGCATCTCGAAAAAAGCCCGGCTTTCCGTTGGGAAGACCATCAATTGCATCCCTTACCACAGGATTTTGCGGATATGTTAGGCTGGAAAGAAATGGCACAGAAAACAGCACGCATATACCATCACCTGCCCGATTCTGTAAAAAAGCAAACCATGGTGTATGGCGACAATTATGGAGAAGCCGGAGCCCTTGCTTTTTACGGCAGACCTCTCGGATTGCCGGAAATATACAGTGATAATGCCACCTACCTCTTCTGGCTTCCGGAACATTTTACCCAACGCTATTTTCTCTTTGCCACAGCGGATCTCCCTGATCCGGATGATAGTTTTTTTAATCACTGGGGTAAGCGGGAGATCCTGGATTCCGTTACCACGCCGATGGCGCGGGAATTTGGAGCCAGGATCATCCTCTACAGCCAGCCGGATGATTCTGCCCGCATCATCGCAGAGCAACACCTGAAAGAAGGCAGGGAACAATACCACCTCAAATAGTTCGCCTGCCGACGCTCTTTCGCACCGGCACGACTGATGTAATGTATCCCCGGTGTTGGCAAAGCATGACTGGTATGATTGATTCCGGTATTGGTCTTAAGCCAAATACCTTTCAGCAATTTATCTAACCGAACAGCCCTTAACAATGGGCCTGCTCCTGCTATCCCCGTTGCTGTATCAGTGGCATTAATGCCAGCCAGTCATTGGCGTACATATCCCGCAGGTATTGTTTGTCATCCGCTGATAATTGTACCAGGTGTTCGGTATTAGCTGCTACCTGTTCCGGTGTACGGATACCTGGTATAATCACGGATACTTCGGGATAGCTGAGGAGGTAACTGAGTGCCAGGCCCGCCAGGCTCGTCCGGTATCGTTCTGCCATCGGCACCAATTTTTCCTGGAGGATATTATAAACAGGACCGGTCACTTCGGGTACCAGGCGATAACTTCGATGATCATCCGGTGAAAACCGCGTATCCTGCCTGATCTTTCCGGATAAAAGTCCGAACTGCAAAGGCATCCTTGCAATGATTCCATAACCTTGTGCTGCGGCGCGCATCAAAACCGGCAGGGCCAGTTGATTGATCAGGTTAAACACCAGTTGAAACCCATGACCCCCCTGATGATCCAGCAAAAAATCCGCTTCCGGTTCCGGCTGGAAAGTCAGTAAGGAAATCCCCCAATACCGGATTTTACCGGCTTTCATCAGGTCGTGCATTGCCCGCAGGCAGTCGCCCTGCTGCAGGTGCTGCAAACGGGCGACATGCAACTGATAAAAATCGATCCTGTCCCTTTGCAGACGCCGAAGGCTGTTTTCACAGGCCTGTATGATATAATCGTAGCTATAATCAATAGCCACCTTCCCGTCCTCACCCCGTTTCTGTCCTACTTTGGTAGCAATAAGCATATCATTGTTCCCCTGCAATACTTTTCCCAGCAGGGTTTCTGAATGACCCAGTCCATAAAAATCAGCTGTATCAAAAAAATTAATACCGGCATCCATCGCTGCAGCAATCGCCTGAACGGATATCGTATCATCCGTATTTCCCCAACCGATTGAAAGATCCCCCACTTTTGCCGGACCGCCAATCGCCCAGCCGCCAAAGCCAATTTCACTGACGGACAGTTCTGTTTGGCCGAATTGCCTGTACTGCATAAACTGTTTTTAGCCTAAACCTACGGGTTTTCAGTAATTTTATGCTTTAATTGCGGCCGATGAAACGACCTATCCGCGTATTAGTTGCCAAAGTAGGCCTTGACGGACATGACCGGGGCGCTAAAGTCATTGCCACCGCATTAAGGGATGCCGGTATGGAAGTAATTTATACCGGCCTGCGCCAGACACCGGAGCGCGTAGTTGATGCCGCTATCCAGGAAGATGCAGATGCTATTGGTGTGAGTATCCTCAGCGGTGCCCATATGACCGTGTTTCCCCGTATCATGCAATTGCTGAAGGAGAAAGGCATTCAGGATATACTGGTAACCGGAGGAGGCATTATCCCAGAAGAAGACATGAAAGACTTACAGGAAAAAGGAGTTGGCAAATTGTTTGCTCCAGGCACACCGACTTCCGCTATTGTCAGCTATATAGAAGAGTGGACCAGGCAAAACAGGGATTTTTAGGCGACTGTTTGAGAACGGATCAGACAATCGGTTTTAAATAATCAATCAAGCAATAGGCAGTGGCATCCTATCCCGTTAATGGACCGGCCGGCTAAAGC
>CAZAOR010000397.1:0-4020 GCA_964486805.1 uncultured Sediminibacterium sp.
CGCCTTTTGAATTTTACGATAAAATGCTGCTGAAAAGCAATTACCAGGAACTCGGTGTTCGCGCGGTACCGCATGCTGTTGCCCGTTATGGGGCCTATATTGCCCGCAATGTGGTGCTCATGCCCAGTTATGTGAATATCGGCGCCTATGTGGATGAAGGCTCGATGGTTGATACCTGGGCCACGGTAGGCAGTTGTGCCCAGATCGGCAAGGGTGTTCACCTGAGCGGTGGGGTAGGTATTGGTGGCGTACTGGAACCCCTGCAAGCCAGCCCGGTTATTGTGGAAGACGGATGCTTTATCGGCAGCCGGAGCATCGTAGTGGAAGGCGTACGGGTTGAAAAAGAAGCTGTACTCGGCGCCAATGTGGTACTTACACAATCTACCAAGATCATTGACGTAAGCGGTGAGCAACCGATCGAATACAAAGGCCGGGTACCTGCCCGCAGTGTGGTAATACCGGGATCCTATACCAAATCATTTCCCGCAGGCAATTACCAGGTGAGTTGCGCGCTCATCATCGGCCAGCGCAAAGCCAGTACTGATCTTAAAACAAGCCTGAATGATGCACTGCGTGATTTCAATGTGAGTGTTTGATTCCTGGTCCTGCCGGATACCGGCTGTATAAAGGCATTATGGAAAGAAAAATCAAGCTGGGCGGTTTCCTGATTGCCCTTACCGGCGCCATTCTGTTTTCTACCAAAGCCATTTTCGTGAAACTCGCTTTTCGCGAAACCGGCGTGGATGCGGTTACCCTGCTCACCCTGCGTATGCTGTTCTCCCTGCCTTTTTACCTGGTGGCCGCCTGGCTCGGAGCCCGGAAAGAAAAAAATACACGTCTGGGCATCCGTGACTGGCTCAGCCTGCTGGCGCTGGGTATCCTGGGATACTATCTCAGCAGTCTCTTCGATTTTATCGGTCTGCAATATGTATCAGCCGGACTGGAGCGTCTGATCCTCTTTCTCTATCCCAGTTTTGCCGTGCTGATCAATACGTTTATTTTCCGCATTTCCCTGAGCCGTTACCAGATAATAGCGCTGCTGCTAACCTATTTAGGCATTGGCATTGCTTATTTCGGAGAGTTGCGACTTGACACCGGTAACCCTCATTTTTATTATGGTTCTTTGCTTATTTTTCTCTGCGCGGTTACATATTCCATATACCTCGTTGGTACTGGCCGCATGGTCCACAAAACCGGGATTACCCGTTATACCGCTTATACCATGCTCGCTGCCACAGGCGGGATTTTTGTACATTATCTCCTCACCCATTCCTGGCAGTCTGTGCGTTTTACCCCGGTCCTCTGGTATTACTGTATCGGCCTTTCCCTGGTTGCCACGGTGCTGCCCTCTTTTTTCCTCAGCAACAGCATGAAAAAGATCGGCAGTAATAATGTGTCGATCGTAACGAGCATCGGACCCGTATCCACCATTTTACAGGCACATTGGGTATTGGGAGAAAGGATCATCCCGGCCCAAATCATCGGAACAGCACTGGTGATCATCGGCGTACTGCTGATCGGCTGGAAATCGGGCGATCAATTGCCGGCAGGCAATTCCTGAGGAATATTTACCGACACAAACCTGCCACTTACCGCCTTTTCCCGGTTACCTGCCTAATGCTTCTTTTCCCGGAAAAAAGGCCGGCTTAGTTTTGATCCATCTAATACAAAAACAATGAACAACATGGATACCCCCAAAAAATTCCGCCCCGAACGCCACGATCGTTTCTGGACCGGTGTGGCCCTTGTCATCATCGGCGCCGTTCTCTTCCTCGACAAAATCGGAACCCCATTCCCGCACTGGCTGTTTACCTGGCCGATGATCCTGATCATCGTTGGGCTGGTGTCCGGCTTCAAACATCGTTTTGAGAATATGTCCTGGATCGTATTGATCCTGATCGGCGGCGTATTTTTATCGGATGAGATTTTCCAGGACTGGAACCTGCATGATTATTTCTGGCCGATCGCCATTGCTGGTTTAGGCCTGCTTTTCATCGCCCGTCCGAGAAAGCTACGCTATTACCGTACAGACCGGGAGCGTTTCCCGGAAGACCCTGGCAGCGGATCTGGTTCCGGAAATACCGGGGCCGGCTGGCAGCAAAGCACAGATACGCATGCCAATGCCAATTCCTTCGGATCCAGCCAGTATAGTTCGGAAGATTATATCAACAGTACTTCCATTTTCGGAGGCGTTAAAAAAGTAGTTCTTTCCAAGAACTTCCAGGGAGGTGAGGTCATCTGCTTCATGGGTGGTGCGGAGTTCAATCTCAGCCAGGCCGATATACAAGCGCCTGTGACGATTGAAATCATGCAGGCCTTCGGTGGCACCAAACTCATCGTTCCCCCACATTGGGAGATCCGTGCCGAATCAGTGGCCATCTTCGGTGGCATTGATGATAAGCGTCCGCCGCAGCCCGGTAGTTTTGATCCCAACAAGGTGCTGATCCTGAAAGGTACAACCATTTTTGGCGGGGTAGAAATCAAAAGTTATTAATCAACAATTATCCATCATCAAGCATATTAATAGAATGGAATGGTATCTCGCCAAACTGATTTACCGGATCGTCTGTGGTAATGGGGAACATATTGCCCAGTTCGATGAACATCTGCGATTGATCCGGGCCGAAGATTTCCTGCATGCTTTTCAGAAGGCACAATTGATTGGTGAAAAAGAACAGGATTGCTTTCGCAACCAGGCCGATCAGCCGGTACAATGGAAATTCATCAATGTTACGGAACTGCATGCCCTGCAGGTTCCTACAGACGGTGCCGAAGTATATTCCCGTATTTATGAAGAGACAGACGGCGACCGGCATCAACATCTGGTACAGGTAAAATCCAGATATTTGTCGGAATACTGTACCGAACAATTCCTCCAGTCACTTTGATATGCTATCAGTCGGTAATAATTTTGGATCCCGTTTCAAAATGGCCTTTATCAGTTGGTGGCTGATCTGGGCGGTTATCGGCTACAGCCTACTGAACAGTTATGATTTTTCTTTTTTGATTTGTATCACCGATTCCCTGCTTTGCAACCTGCTCCTGGCTGGCGCCTGCCTCCTGATCGCCAATAATATGAAATACTATCTCCCCCGGCAGGAACGTTACTGGTATGTGTTGTTGATGAGTATTGTTTTAAGCGGTATCTGGCTGCTGCTGGTTCAATTGTTGCTCAAACTTTTCTTCAAAAACCAGTCCGGTTATCTGGCATTCCTCAGTCAGTCGCTCAGCATCCGTTACCTGGTAGCATTCCTGATGATTGCCTGCATTGCCGTGGTGAGTTTATTATGGCGCACTTTACAGGAGCAACAGGAAAGCAGCCAGCGCAGGGAAGCAGCAGAAAAGCTGACCAAAGATGCAGAGTTGATGCAATTACGCCGGCAATTACAACCGCATTTCCTGTTCAACAGCCTGAACTCTATCAGCGCTCTGGCAGGTTCCAGACCTGAACAGGCGCGGCACATGATACAGCAGCTTTCAGATTTCCTGCGGGGAACCCTGACCAGTACCGACAACCAGTGGAACAGCCTCGAAGAAGAATTAAAAACCCTGGCCCTGTACCTGGATATAGAAAAGGTTCGTTTCGGTGACCGGCTGCAAACAGAACTGAATATTGCGCCGGAAGCATCCGCCCTCCAACTGCCCAGCCTCTTGTTACAGCCGGTAGTAGAGAACGCGATCAAGTTCGGGCTTTATGATACAACGGATGTCGTCCTGATCAGGATAGCGGCAAGAAAAGAAAATGAATACCTGCTGGTAACCGTGTCCAATCCTTTCGATGCAGCCACCGCACCTGTAGCACGCGGTACCGGGTTCGGGCTTTCCTCTATCCAGCGAAGATTGTATCTTTTATTTGCCAGAAATGACCTGATGGAAACCAACGGCGCTGAAGGCATTTTTATTACCACCATCCGGATACCCCAACTTGTATGAAAGCCATTATCATCGACGACGAATTATTAGCCAGGAGTATTGTGCGGGAATATCTTTCGGCCTACCCGGATATCACCATTGCAGCAG
>CAZAOR010000398.1:0-4298 GCA_964486805.1 uncultured Sediminibacterium sp.
AATTGGTTACGCACAGTCTGGATGCAATCGGCGCCGCGCACACCCTTTCCTACTTCTTCGATGGTATCAAAGGGAAAACTTGCCTGCAGCATGGATTCCAGCATCAGTTCCTGCACTTCCCCCTGTAACTGCATACTGCCCTGCTCCGATTTACGCCGCATTTCCTCGGCCAGTTTCTTCTGGTCCTCTAACTGTTTCTCTAATTCGCGCATGCGCAACTGGTATTCCTGTTCTTTGAGGCTGAGTTTTTCGGCTTCTTCCTTCTGTACCAGTTCTTTCAGGCGGGCGCGTTCCTCTATCAGTTGTTTTTGCAGGGTGAGCTGCAGTTCCTGTTCCCTGGTCTGGAGCGCCTGTTCTTTCTGCAGGTACTCCAATTCTTTCTGCCGCGCAGCTTTCAGTTTTTCTTCGTTATCGGCAGCCGACTGTTGCAATAATTGCAGGCGGTTTTCATAATCGGATGCAATGGTCCTGCGGATAGATTCCTGCAATTCCTCCTGTATTTTTTTTCTCTCCTTATCCAGGAATTGTCTTGCCTCATTTTCCTTGGCCAGCAACTGCTGCTGGAAAAGCTGTTCTTTCTGCCGGAACTCCTCGTCCTTCTTTTTCTGCCAGTCGACCATTTTGCCACGCAGCTCTTTTTCAATCTCCTCCCGCATACTATCGCCCGGCTCAAACTGGTGCTGGCAATTGGGACAGGTTATAATAAAACTCGACATGTAAATATTTTGCGAAAGGTAAGAAAAGTAGGAAGGACGAAATTGGAAGTACCGGGAGCGTACTGCCGGAACTGCTTAAACGGCTGACTACCAGGTAGCATTAAAAATGACTGAAAAATACTGCGGATATATAAATAAATTTTACTATTTTAAACGGCAGATGGCAACACAAACAGGCGTCATACAATTATCGGGCAAACTGGATAAACAGGTGTATTACCAGCGGAATGGTAAAAACTTTGCGCGTAAAGTACAGGAGTCCCACCAACTAACAGAAAACAGCCGGAAGAGTGGAAAGGAGTTCGGCAGGGCGAGTGCGGCAGCTTCAATGGTGCAGAAGGCCTTTTCGGAGAGCCTTGGCTCAATAATGGACAACGAGTGTTTCCTGCGGCTGACCAGCTGCTTTGGCGAAGTGATTCGTACCGCCTATCATAAACCGAAGGGTGAGCGGGATGTGACAGATGGCGACCTGGCTTTGCTGAATGGCTTCCAGTTAAGCAGATATATTTCAGGGGAGCGCATTTTGCCACAGGATCCGGTAGTGGGAATCAGTCCGGAAACAAAGCTGAAGATTGCCCTGCATGCCTTCCCGACCGATCCGAGATCGCGTTATAAGCCGGCCAGGGCGGAAACCCTTGTTGTGCGGCTATATTGTGGTGTTTTCCATTTTGCGAAAAAGCAGGGTAAAGTTGTACCTGCAGTAGACCTGGAGATCAAATTGGAGGAAGCGGGATATTTCAAAGGCGGTGTTCTTGATTTCCCTGTGACAGAAATCAATAACCGGGTATTGATCATTGCTGCAGCATATCATTTCCTGGATGAAGATGGCAAGCCAATTAATAACCGGAAATACCGCGCGGGTAAGATATTGGCAGCAGCGCTGGTACGAAACTGGAAGCCAGTCCCGTTCAGATATCCTGCTGCCCAGGCGCCCGAACTCCAGCGCTCCGGTAAAGCACCAACGGCAAAAGGCTCCTGGACACTCCATGCAAAATAGCGGGTAATCTATTGCAATAGGTTTGCTGCATGCAACTGTTGCTGCATTTTTGACCGCTTTTCTATTTATTATATGGACTTCATCCGTATTTAATGATGTATTCGTTCGTCATTGCTTCGCCCTATAGACCGGAGAAAGGACGAAGCAATAGCGAAGCGGGGACGGGTGAGAGATGGAGGAAAGACGGCTGAACACCGAAGGAAAGACGAAGGAAAGACGAAAGAAAACCGGACTTGAACCGGACTTATACCGGACTTATACCGGACTTGAACCGTATTTGCAGGTATTTGGGGTTGGATGGTTGGAGTGCCTCTGGCAGGATTTACCGGGACCCTCCAGGGAAGCGATGGCATATTCAGTTACCTGGTTGATGCGGGATTTGCCTGTGCAGGAGCCCGCGCTAATAACACCAATTTGACGATTGTACGAAGATACGATGAAATGCAGCCTTCACCTGCATTAGCGATATTTTTTTGCAATATGATGAATCGTATGAACAGTTTTTCAATCATGCCATCCAGCTAACTTTTATTGAGCCGTCTGCCGATCGACTGAAAGCCTGCTTAGGCAGAGTGACCGGCAATCGGTTAACCTGTAGGAAAAATGTACAGGCTGTTTCTTCTGAAATATTCGAAAGCCTGAACACAGGCGACTTCCTCTTTATTGACAGCCCGCATGTGGCAAAACAGGGAGTGATGTCAATTATCAGCGGTTTGAAGTATTACCAGGTTAAAAAGCGGGGTAACCATTCATTTTCATGATAGTTTCTATCCATTTGAATATCCCGGCGATTGCGTGTTTGCTGGAAGGAACTGGAAAGAAGGATATTTTATACAGGCATTCCTGCTGTATAATGATGCTTTCGGGATCAAAGTTTTTTGCAGATTACCTGCACAAACACCATCCGGATATTTTTAAGCATATGCCCCTTTGCTATCAAAACACAGGTGGTAATGTATGACTGGTGAAAAACCGGCAGACTAGCCGGTTACAAAAAAAAAGTACAAAAATTTGGCAGAACTAAAAAAATTAGTATTTTGCACTAAATCAGTTAGTCATGTCAAACGCCGGAAAAAATCTGCGGTACCTGCGCAAGCTGCGCGGATGGACGCAGGAAGAGTTTGCGAACAAGCTTAAGATCAAACGCTCACTGGTGGGTGCTTATGAAGAAGAACGTGCCGAGCCGAGGCTGGAAGTGCTGGAACTGGTTTCCCATACTTTCAAACTCAGCCTGGAAGATCTGCTCTTCAAAGACCTCAGTGCCCCTAAAACCATGAGTTATCTCGACAAACGCCGACAATTGAAAATGACGGCAGAAGTTTCCGAGATCCGTTTTGTACCGGTGAAAGCGGCTGCAGGTTATCTTGCTGGTTATGCAGATCCGGAATTTGTGGATGAACTCAATACTTTCACCCTGCCCATGCTTGGTCCGGGTCAATACCGTGCTTTCGAGATCCTGGGCGATAGTATGCTGCCTACACCCAGCGGCAGTGTGATCGTCGGGGAAAAAGTCGATGACCTGGAAGACGTCAAGAACAGCAATACCTATGTTGTATTGTCGAAGAGTGAGGGAGTGGTTTATAAACGTATCCTGCGCAATAACCGGTTAAAAAATAAGATTACCCTCGTGAGTGATAATCCCGTCTATGAACCCTACCATGTGAATGCGGAGGATGTTCTCGAAGTATGGAAAGCAGTGTACATCATGCAGAAAGCCAATACCACACCCCGCTGGGATGTGAACCAGTTGGCTGGTATGGTCAATAACCTGCAGGAACAGGTGAGCAGCCTGAAACGGAAAATGAACTGATTGCTCTCTGAATAAGAGATGAGCCGGTGCTGTGCATGACATTACCCATACAGATGTCTGGCAACGCGGAAGGTATTGCAATGCGCTTCCACAATGGTGCGTATATCGGGTGAATAGCCGCCTCCCATGGCAAGCGCCACGGGTATCCCGGCATCTTTCAGGCTTTCCAGTACAAACCGGTCGCGTTGTTTACAACCCTCCAGGCTGAGCTGCAGTTTTCCGAACTTATCGGTACTGAGCACATCCACTCCGCAGAGATAATATGCAAAATCAGGTTGCAGCTTGCGGATAAGTACTGGCAGGTGCTCAGTCAAAATACGGAGGTAGTCATCATCATCAGTTCCATCAGCGAGTGCTATGTCCAGGTCGGATTGTTCCTTATGGAAAGGATAATTATGACCCCCATGCATACTGAAAGTAAATACCCGGGTTTCGTTGCGAAACAGATGTGCCGTGCCGTTTCCCTGGTGCACGTCGAGATCAATGATCAGTATTTTCCGGGCATAGCCCTCGTACAACAGGTAATTGGCGGCAACGGCCATATCATTCAGCAAACAGAATCCTTCTCCATGATCGGCAAATGCATGATGTGTGCCGCCTGCAATATTCAGTCCTATCCCGTATTGCAGCGCGTGCAGGCTGCAATCAATGGTTCCCTGCGTAATTATCTTTTCACGCAGGATCAAGGCAGGGGATTGGGGGAACCCGATTCTTCTTTGTTCCGATGGGGATAATCCACCATCCTGAAGTTTCCGGAGATAGGCCGGATCATGGG
>CAZAOR010000399.1:0-5872 GCA_964486805.1 uncultured Sediminibacterium sp.
GGCTTCCTATCGTGATCGGCGGTTTCGAAGCACAGGCGATCGCGGTTGCCCTGGAACATATGCAACCCAGCAGGCCATTGACCCACGACCTGATGAAAAATTTCATGAATGCCTTTAATGTGGAACTGCAGGAGATTGTAATCAGCGACTTGCAGGAAGGCATATTTTATTCAAAACTTGTTTGCTTCACAGAACATGATACGGTGGAGATTGACAGCCGAACCAGTGATGCACTGGCGCTTGCTGTTCGTTTTGGCTGCCCGATCTACACCTACGAACACATCCTGGAGAATGCCGGGATCATGATGGAAGACAATGGTACCAAACAATTGAAACCGGAAGCAGTGGGCATGGAAGAAACCAGTTCCGGTGATGCCGACCTCAGTCACCTGAACCTGGAACAATTGCATGCCCTCCTGAATGAAGTGCTGGAACAGGAGGATTATCTCCGGGCCATATCTATCCGGGATGAAATAAATAAGCGCAAATAGCCTGCCGGCTGCGAAAACTAAATCCGGCAACTGAAGCCGATGGTCGTCTTTCCCAACTGCAAAATCAATCTTGGCCTGCATATCCTCGGAAAAAGGCCGGATGGTTACCATGATCTGGAAACAGTATTTTATCCTGTGGGTTTGCAGGATGCGCTGGAAGCTATACTCGCCAAGCCCACAACGCAGACAGAAAAAAACATTTCTTTTTCTCAAACAGGATTGCCGATTGCCGGCGATGATAGCCAAAATCTTTGTGTTCGTGCCTGGCGGCTTTTGAAAAAGGATTTCCCGGATTTGCCCGGCATGCACCTGCACCTGCACAAAGCAATCCCGATGGGCTCTGGCCTTGGCGGGGGCAGCGCGGATGGCGCATTTGCCCTGCAACTGATCAGCCGGCTGGCCAACCTGCCCATCAGTCGGGAAAAGCTTGCTGCGTATGCCCTGCAACTGGGAAGTGATTGTCCCTTCTTTTTGCTCAATCAACCCGCTTATGCATCCGGGCGCGGAGAAATACTGGAACCCATTGCTATTGACCTCTCTGCCTATCGGATCCTGCTTATTCATCCGGGTATCCATATTTCAACAGCCCTGGCTTTCAGCGGCATCCGACCCCGGAAACCCGTATGTACACTCCGTGATCTGCCAGACTTAGCGATCAGCGAATGGAAACAGGCCGTTCAGAATGATTTTACGGAAGCCATCGGTCGGCACTTTCCCCCGATCACAGCACTGATCAATGATCTGTACCAGGCAGGCGCACTATACGCCAATATGAGTGGGAGCGGCAGTTGTGTATTCGGCATCTTTTCCGAACTGCCTGCCAGCCTGCCCGTTTTCCCCAGGGAATACCGGGTTTACTCGATTTAATAACAGTTGTTAGCATGCAAATTAGATGTTTTCTAATATTTTTATATTTTTATTGAATATTATCAACATATCATCAGAAATAATCTCACATTATAGATAAAAAACGAGATTTTTTGCATAAATTCACGTCACGATTGCCTGCCAGTTTTTCCAGACCCTTAATTCGATTGTACATGCTTTCCAGTAATCATGGGGGATTATATGACCCTTCATTTGAGCGCGATGCCTGCGGGATTGGTTTTGTTGCAAATATCAAAGGCCATAAATCCCACCAGTCTATCACGGATGCCCTGACCGTGTTGGAAAACATGGAACACCGGGGTGCCTGCGGATGCGAGGCCAATACCGGTGACGGAGCCGGGATCATGCTTCAGATACCACACGAATTTTTCTTTGATGAATGCTTGAAACTGGGCATTCACCTGCCGGGCAGTGGCCGATATGGTGTTGGTTTTATTTTCTTTCCAAAGGAAATCAGGCTGCGGGAAGAATGCCGGGATATTTTCAACCGGGCCACAGAAAAGCTCGGTATGGAAGTATTGGGATACCGCAAAGTGCCGGTAAATAAAACGGACATTGGCACTACGGCCCTTGCGGTTGAACCTTGCATGGAACAGGTGTTTGTAAGTTGTCCCGACAACATCACACAGGCAGATGATTTTGAAAGAAAATTATTCGTACTGCGCAATTATGCCAGCCATACCATTGCGAATACAGTTAAAAAGGATGAAATTGGTTTTTATCTCTCCTCCCTTTCCTGTAAAACCATTATCTACAAAGGGCAACTCACGAGTTTACAGGTGAGGCCTTATTTCCCCGATCTGAGCGATAAACGCATGGTATCCGCATTCGGCCTTGTGCATTCGCGTTTTGCAACCAATACTTTTCCATCCTGGAAACTGGCACAGCCATTTCGTTATATTGCCCACAACGGTGAGATCAATACGCTGCAGGGCAACCTGAACTGGCTGCGTACCAGTGAAAAAGGATTCACATCGCCTTATTTCAGCCGGGAAGAAATGGATATGTTGCTGCCGATTGTTACTGCTGGACAATCAGACTCCGCCTGCCTGGATAACATGATCGAACTGCTTACCCTCAGCGGCCGGTCATTACCGCATGTGATGATGATGCTGATACCGGAAGCATGGGATGGCAATGACCAGATGGACCCTGTAAAAAAAGCTTTTTATGAATACCATGCCTGTATGATGGAGCCCTGGGACGGTCCGGCCTCCATTTCTTTTACAGACGGCAAGATCATCGGCGCCACCCTGGACAGGAACGGTCTGCGTCCCTCCCGTTATGCGGTTACCCATGACGACCGGGTGATCATGGCATCCGAAACCGGAGTATTGCCGGTAGAACCTGCACTCATCAAAGAAAAAGGCCGCTTGCAGCCCGGAAAGATGTTTGTAGTGGATATGGAACAGGGCCGGATCATCAGTGATGAAGAACTAAAGCAAACCATCTGTTCTCGCAAGCCTTATGCAGAATGGCTGAACAAATACAAAATCCGGCTGGAAGAACTGCCGGAACCACGAGTGATGTTCACCCATCTGGAACCTGAACAGGTGTTCAAATACCAGAAAGCATTCGGTTATTCCACCGAGGACCTTGACACGATCATTGCGCCGATGTCGATTGATGGGAAAGAACCCATCGGCTCAATGGGGACCGATGTTCCGCTTGCCATCCTGAGCGACCAGCCGCAACACCTGAGCAGTTACTTCAAGCAATTGTTTGCACAGGTAACCAACCCGCCCATTGACCCGATCCGGGAAAGGATGGTCATGTCACTCGCTACTTTTGCAGGCAGCAATGGCAACCTGCTCGTGGAAGATCCCCTGGCTTGCCATAGTGTAGCACTCAAGCATCCTGTTTTAAACAACCATGAACTCGAAAAGATCCGCAGTATCGATACCGGGATTTTCCAGGCAAAAACCCTGCAAACCTATTTCCGGGCAGATGGTCAGCCCGGTTCGTTGAAAGCCGGGCTCGACAGGCTTTGCCGGTATGCTGTGGATGCAGTAGAAGATGGTTTTGAAGTCATTATCCTAACCGACCGCGCTATTGATTCAGATCATGCGCCCATCCCTTCCCTGCTGGCAACCGCGGCCGTGCATCACCACCTCATCCGCAAAGGATATCGCGGACAGGTAGGTATCATCGTAGAAGCCGGCGATGTATGGGAAGTACATCATTTTGCCTGCCTGCTTGGTTTCGGAGCCACCGCCATCAATCCCTATCTCGCACTCTCATCGATCCGTGAGATGAAACTGAGCGGAAGAATACAGGCCGATACAGATGTGGATCAGCTCAAGAAAAACTATATCAAAGCGGTGAACGAGGGCCTGCTCAAAGTATTCTCCAAAATGGGTATATCTACCCTGCAATCCTACCAGGGTGCCCAGATATTCGAGATCATCGGTTTACATAAATCCGTGGTAGATCAATACTTCACCGGCGCCACGTCCCGCATCCAGGGACTGGGCCTGGATGAGATTGCCCGGGAAACACTGGCCAAGCATTATTTTGCTTTCAGCAAAAAAGACATCCCTATTGACCGGCTCCCGGCAGGCGGCATCTACCAATGGAAAAGAAAAGGGGAGTTCCATTTATTCAATCCGCAGACCATTCATCTGCTGCAGCATGCCACGCAAAGCAATGATTACAATGTCTTTAAAAAATATACCAAACTGGTGAATGATCAGAGTGAAAAAGCCTGCACACTGCGCAGTCTTTTCCGCTTCCAGCCCAACCGTCCTTCCATCACCATGGACGAGGTAGAACCGGCAACAAGCATTTATAAACGATTTGCAACCGGTGCCATGTCTTTTGGTTCCATATCTTGGGAAGCCCATACCACCCTGGCAATTGCCATGAACCGGCTGGGCGGTAAGAGTAATACCGGCGAAGGAGGCGAAGATGAAGTCCGTTATGAGCGACTGCCCAATGGGGATTCCATGCGATCGGCGATCAAACAAGTGGCTTCTGCCCGTTTTGGCGTTACCAGTTATTATCTCTCAGAAGCGGATGAACTCCAGATCAAAATGGCGCAGGGTGCCAAGCCGGGTGAAGGCGGCCAGTTACCTGGTCATAAAGTAGATGAATGGATCGGTAAAACCAGGCATGCGACCCCGGGAGTGGGATTGATCTCCCCTCCTCCCCATCACGATATTTATTCCATTGAAGACCTTGCACAGTTGATCTATGACCTGAAGAATGCCAATCGCCAGGCAAGGATCAACGTAAAACTGGTTTCAAAAGCCGGCGTAGGTACGATTGCCGCGGGTGTTACAAAAGCGAAAGCGGATGTGGTGTTGATATCCGGTCATGACGGCGGTACAGGCGCCTCTCCGATCAGTTCTATCAAGCATGCAGGCCTGCCCTGGGAACTGGGCCTGGCCGAGACGCATCAAACCCTGGTGCGCAACAAACTGCGCAGCCGGGTAACCGTACAGGCTGACGGACAGATGAAAACCGGTCGCGATATTGCCATCGCGGCATTGTTAGGTGCAGAGGAATGGGGAGTTGCCACCGCGGCATTAATTGTGGAAGGATGTATCATGATGCGAAAATGTCATCTGAATACCTGCCCTGTCGGAGTGGCTACCCAGGATCCGGAATTACGTAAACGATTTACGGGCAATCCCGACCATGTGGTTAATTTCTTCCGGTTCATTACCGAAGAATTGCGCGAGATCATGGCAGAGCTTGGTTTCCGTACGGTGAACGAGATGATCGGACAAGTTGAGTCCCTGCAGATCCGGGAAAATGTATCCCACTGGAAATACCGGCATCTTGACCTAAGCAGTGTATTATATCGGGAGCCTGCTTCAGCGGATACGGGTTTATACAAACAGGAAGAACAGGATCATGGCATCGACAGTGTGCTTGACTGGCAATTAGTGCATGCCGCAGCAGCAGCCCTCGACAAACAGGCGAAGGTTTCCGCAGAATTTGCGATCCGCAATATCGACAGAACCGTCGGTACCATTTTATCGAATGAAATTACCAAACGTTACAAAGCGGCAGGATTGCCGGAGGATACCATTCATTTCCGTTTTACCGGAACGGCCGGCCAAAGCTTTGGCGCTTTTGCTGCGCCCGGTTTAAGCCTGGAACTGGAAGGAGATGCAAACGATTATTTTGGAAAAGGATTAAGCGGGGCCAAACTGGTGGTATATCCATCGCGGAATGCCAGTTTTATTCCCGAAGAAAATATCATCATCGGGAATGTGGCTTTTTATGGGGCAACCGCCGGTGAAGCTTATATCCGGGGAAAGGCTGGTGAGCGATTTGCCGTGCGGAATTCCGGTGCCACGGTTGTAACCGAAGGCGTAGGCGACCATGGCTGTGAATACATGACGGGCGGTACGGCAGTCATACTCGGCAGCACCGGCCGCAATTTTGCCGCAGGCATGAGTGGCGGTATTGCCTATGTGTACGATGTGAAAGGGAATTTCGCAACCATGTGCAACAAGGAAATGGTTGATCTCGATCCTGTGAAC
>CAZAOR010000400.1:0-5523 GCA_964486805.1 uncultured Sediminibacterium sp.
TGCTGCCGGATTCACTGACAGAAACAAGTGAATAAGTAAAACTGCCAGCTGAACTGGTGGGAACCGGCAATGAGACACTATTACCCTCAGAACTGGCAATTGTTTGAATACTGCCCCCATTAACCCGGTAGGAAAACACATAGGGTGCAGTACCGGCACTGCCGCTAAATACCACCGAAGGTGGGGGGGCATTCTGGCAAACCGAGGTGGAACCCGCGATGGATGCCCCGGGTAATGCCTGGACAAAAGTGGTAATCGTGTTAGATGTCGCCTGGCATCCATGGTTATCGGTGGTTGTCACGCTGAAATTCCCGGCAGTCCCTACATTGACCGATGAACCCGTTTCCCCTGTATTCCAGAGATAGGTAGCCGCGGGAGTCGAAGACAATACCACGCTACCGCCTGCACAAAAGCGCGTTGCGCCGGAAGCAGAAATCACCGGTGCAGTTACAGAGTAATAATCAACCGTAACATTACCGGAGGCAGCGGTACAACCATCCTTGGTAACGGTCACAGAGTAGACCCCTGGGCCAATACTGATCGTTTGTGTGGTAGCGCCATTACTCCAGCTATAGGAATCAAAACCACTGCCTGCATCGAGTGTTTTACTGGTGCCGGGACAAATGGTATAAGTCGTTCCGGGTGTCGGCAAGGGGCAACTACCCGTAGTGATCACCACTTGGTTGGAAGGGGAGGAATTACCGCAGGCATTTTGATCAACTGCATAATAGGTTCCTGCAGCCGATACTGTGAGTTCGTTACCACCATCGCCCGTTGACCACCTGACCGAACTGCCGCTCGCCCGGAGTATGGTCGTTGCGCCGTTGCACAACAACTGGTTATTACCCGGAGTAACCACCGGAGCCGCAGGCACACTGCCTGTAGTTATCTGGACGAGGTTACTCGAAGCAGAAACACCACAGCCGTTTTGCTCTACGCTGGAATAATTTCCCGGAGTAGTTACCGTGATCGTATTACCTGATTGCCCGGTATTCCATTGAATCGTTCCACCGCCAGACGGTGATGCGCTAAGTACGGTGGAAGCGCCGTTGCATAAAAATGTTCCGTTACTGCTGGAAACGACAGGAACAGAAGGGGTGCTTCCGTTGGTGATCTGGATGGTGTTACTATGGGCACTTGTGCCACAACTATTGGACTGGTAGGCATAATAATTACCGGCACTGCTGATAGATATAGCGCTTCCAGATTGACCATTACTCCAGGTAACATCTCCGGTTACGCCCGATACACTCAGGGTTGTATTGCTGCCATTGCAAAGCAGGGTCCCGTTAGAAGAGCTAATGGTAAGTGCCGCTGGTGTGCTGGAAACACTAATGAAAATGGTATTACTATTGCCGCTGGCGCCGCAGGCATTGGTTTGAAAAGCATAATAACTACCCGCATTGCTGACTGAAATCGCTGTGCCCGTTTGTCCCGTACTCCAGGTTACCGTGCCATCAATCCCGGATGCAGTAAGGGTTGTAGCTGCGCCGTTACATAGAAGGGTGCCATTGGCAGCAGAAATGACCGGCGCAGAGGGTGATTGACCGGTACTTAAAACAAGGGTATTGCTGTTGCCACTGGTCCCGCAGTTATTGGAAGCAGTCGCATAATAACTACCTGCACTAGGGACGGAAATCGCTGTGCCCGTTTGCCCGGTATTCCAACTGATCTGACCGGTGCCTGATGCGGTGAGTGTCACCGAGGCCCCGTTACAAAGGAGCGTACCGCCGTCCGAGGAAACGACCGGAGCCGCAGGGCTTGCACCTGTTGAAACAGTGAACACGGAGCTGTTGGAGCCTTGCCCGCAGCCATTCACCTCCCAGGCATAATAATCACCGGCGCTGCTCACTGTGATCGAATTGCCCGTCGCGCCTGTGTTCCAATAGATCGTTCCGCCGGTGGAACTGGCTGTTAGAGTAGTTGACGCACCATTACACAAAAAACTGCCTGCAGAAGAACTGATAACAGGCGCCGGAGGCAAAGCGCCACTGTTGATCACAAGGGTATTGGAAGTAGCAGACTGGCAGGCATCACTGACGATGGCATAATAATTTCCGGGACTATTGACGGAAATCGATCCTGTATGATCAGAAAGCTGGTAGACAGCGCCGTCCTTATACCAGTCATAGGTAAACCCATAAGATGAATAGTTAGGGGAGCCACTGATCTGGATATTGCCGGTGCAGAGGGTAACAGCCGAAGAAGTGACGGGGGCATTGGAAAGACTGACCGGGTTGGTATATAAAAGAGGGGTATTAAAGACGATTCTGCTGCTTTTACCGGTGGTATTGCCACCCTGGTCGACAGCCTGTACATCGACCGCAAGCTCCTGGCCTGGGTTGTTATTGGGGAAAGCGGCATAGGGCAGATCCACGGACATCCAGAAGCTAGTGGATCCCTGGGGGATATTGATTGCGCCGCCAATCCTCGACCCGTCAAAATAGGCAGGCTGAATATTCCCATAAGTATAAAAAGGGCTGCTACCCGACCAGATGACCTGGCACCATCCGATCAGTTCATAGGAAGCGGAAAAAGGCTGGTAATAATAAAAATTATACCGGATACCCTTATAAGTATTAGGAACTGCATTACTCGCCCGTCCATAAAGTTTAAGTACAGAACCGGCTGAGCAGAAATAAGTCTGATCAACGGAAGCGGAAACACCGTAACCCTGGGCGGATACGTATAGGCACAGTATTAGCCCAACACACAATAACACAAATGTTCGCATGCTAATGAATTGGAAAAGTGAAAAGTTTATTTAAGAGCCGGAAAGGCGGTAAGTGAGCCCGGCGCCGATGGCAAACCGAGGGGAACCATCCCGCGATCGAAAAAAGAATTTCTGCTGGAAGAAAAATTGTAACCGAAAATATTCAGTGAGATAACAGTGAATGGATCCTTCCCCTGCCAACCCATAGTTCAGGCGTTGCATGAAGGAGAAGCCTTTATACAGCCAGGGATCCTGCACTTCCTGGATAGTGCCACCAAGACCCAGGCGCCATCCGAACAGGGTAGACATAGGGTCATCACGATTGGACTCGTATTCACCAAGCAGATCAATCCCATAACAACTGTAGGAAAGTGAGCTTGCAGGGTTCTTTTCATAAAATACGGCGGCGGTCAGGTTAACGCCGCTATTAGTCCAGTGTTCATAGCGGAGGGAAAAATGGTCTGCGGGTAGGAAACTATGCCCTGCCCTGAGACCAATACTTTGCGCAGGTAATATGATGTGCAGGAGTAAAATGGACACCAGGAGATTAGTTTTCATGACCGGTATATTTTGATAGATCATTTTGATACAACAAAGCTACCTGGGCAATAGAAGGGCTATTTTGATCCCCGTCAAGAAAAGAGAAAATAATATTTGATCCCGGTCAAAAAATAGGAAGTTTTTATGCCATGATTGCCACGATCGGCTATTTGCGCATCCAGCGGCTCAAGGTGGCCTGGTCCACGCCCAGATATTCCGCAATCATATATTGTTTGATGCGCCGGTCCTTCAGCATCCAGCCACACATTTGCGAAAGCCTGGAAAGTCGCTCCTTAGGAGATTCAGCCATTAGGAGGAAATGGAGTTCGGATTGCAATAACAACCCTTCTGTGATCTTTCTTAGATGCAGGTGAAATACCGGGTGTTTTTGTGCAATAGCTTCCGCGTCCTTGCGGTAAATTTTTCTGATCGCAGTATCTTCCAAGGCAACAATAGCAATCCTTGACGGCGAAGCAGTATGGTAACTACCGATACTACAGGCGATATCGCCGCTGCGAAGAAAACTGATGATTCTTTCCTGTCCGCCACAAGTATCGTAACACTGTTTGACAAATCCCTTTTCAATATAGGCCAACCAGTTCCCGGTATCGCCTATACGCAATAATGGCCTGTTTTTACGGTAGGTCTCCAAGTGCACCCTTCCCACAAGGGCCGACTTCAGTTCAATGGAAAGCGGCTGAATGCTGTCGAGGTATTGGAAAAGCGCATCCATCGGCAACCAAATTAATCCAATCAATTAAGACCGGGCTGCGCCTTACACTGTTATTTAAACGGTAAGCCCAATGTTACGATCAAAAAACCTAGTTTATATATTTGTAGGTAATAATGATACAAGCTCCTGATTATGGTGATTGCCGCATATTATTGCTTGCTTGCCGCCTGTGGCTGAAATATTCTTAGTGCATATTGTATGCAGATTCAACCATACCCGAGAAATACCTATGAGAAAACAATCGACAATTACGGTTGCTATTGCAGAAGATCATGAAATTTACCTGGATGGTCTGACCAGCCAGTTTGCTAACCAGGATCGTTTTGAATTAATTGCTGCATGCAGGGATGGTGATCACCTGCTTCGGTCAGTGAGACAACGGGAACCGGATGTGGTGATTACCGATCTGCGAATGCCGGTAGTCTCAGGGATTGAAGCGATCAGGCAGCTTACGGAAAACCATCCCAGGGTCCGCGTACTAGTTCTTTCGACTTTTGACCATGAATTATTGATCGTAGATGCGCTGGAAGCTGGTGCCAAAGGTTATATCAATAAGGATAGCCCGAAACAACACCTCTTCGAAGCAATCGAAACGGTCTACAAAGATCAGCCCTATTATTGTCGTCATACGACCACAAAACTGGTAAGGCTGATTTCCAACAGTTACTTTAATCCCTACCAAAACCAGAAAAAGCCCCTTTTTTCTGAAAATGAAAAAAGGATTATCCGCCTAATGTGCGAGGATAAAAGTGTAAAGGAAATGAGCAGGGAATTATCGATGGCAGAAAGAACTGTTGAAAAATACCGGGCGGTTGTGTTTAATAAAATGAATGTAAAAACGGTAGCTGGGGTTGCCATATATGCTGTGAAGCACAGATTATTTGTGATAGAGCAGTAGAGGTAGGAGCAGGCTTTATCAAGGCTGAATAGACGGATTGTCAATATATCATCGGCTATCAGGAAAAATATTAAGTAGCAATCCAACTTAAGAAAACTGTCCGGTTAATAAGGGGGTTAAGGCAGTGCTTTGATACGTGCAAAAAAGGCTTCATGTAATCAATAATACTGAGTTATCAATTTGAGAAAATTATAAATTTATCTCTAATATACATTTTATCAAAAATCAGATAGGATTTTATAGGTATTTTCAGTTTTAATAGCATCCATGTGAAGTGTAGGAAATATTTTCTGTAACTGGTGATATTTAATTTGGATATTGCGAATACTATATTGTTAAAATATTATATAAATTCAATGAGGTTCATTTCAGGAGAAAAATAATAAAAATAACGAAACATGACTTTGAGTGTTGTATTAAGGATTCCTGATAAAATAAGTAAAACTATATTTTTAGCTATACTATTATTATTAATAAACTATTCAAAAGGTTTTTCTCAGAGAAAAACTACAATAGATTCTTTACAAGGAACATGGGAGTGTATAAAGGATACGAGTTTTAAAATGGTCCTTTTTAAGGATACTTTAATTTACTACCAAAATAGTGATGTGATCGGGCTTTCTAATATTTGGGTTACAA
>CAZAOR010000401.1:0-2856 GCA_964486805.1 uncultured Sediminibacterium sp.
GACCAATCCGATGATGAACCCTCACAACGGCTATGCTCGATATGCGTCGACCGTCTGGTAGCAATCAGCATACGTATTATAACCGCTGGTTCGTTATTGGCTCGTTCTGTACACAGGATCCATTTGCTCTGGCAGTGGTAATGATCATTGGGAACCGCCGATGTCGGGTTCTACTCAGGTTCAACATCGCTTACTGTACAAGAAAATTCAGCGAAATGGTCCACGTTTCTCGCTCTTCCCTATCTTCAGGCCTCGATCACTCTCAACTCTATGCTTTTTAGTCATCCGTCTGACTCTTGTGAGCTTTCTTTCTTGCGTTCATCATGACCCGACCAAAGCTTGACACAACCCACGTCGCACAAGATAGGCATTTGGAAGACCTCGAGCGGACGTGTACTGGCTATGGTTGTAAGGCTTGATGAGGGGCGCACAGCGTCGGATAGAGAGTACAAAGCGAGTGCTTACAGGCCTTCTCTACTCGATGCTGGTACGCTTTGGCAACACGAGAGATAATAACAAGCTGGAGGTTCCAACTGGAGAGCGCGATCGGTGTTAAAAGTAAAGTCATAGACAATTGTACTTGTTCATTTGTCATTATGGGGTCACGTTTCGAGAGTGGATACTTGGATGTACCTCTGAAGTCATCAATATACTGTCTGATAAGTAAAGTCGTCCGAGAAACTGTTCAGGATAAATTTCGACCATTCCTCCATGATGTTTGCACTGGTTAAATGCCTCGGTGCATAGCTCCACTCGCCAAACCAAGGCACCAAATGAACAACCTTTGTGATCGCCTTCAGTGGCAAAATCCTTGCTTTGCGTCGCCCCTTAGTGTCAAGATCTCGTCTATACTTGAACATGTTTAGCGTCCCATCTTTCCAATATTGCTCGAAATATTCCACGTAAACAAGAGGGTCGCCATTGTCAGCTGTCGGTGGAGCGTCCGCATAAAGCGGGTAAAAGATAAGGCGGAGCTGAACAACGTCATAGCCTGAATTACCAAGTGTGAGCATCGAGAAACTGAAACAGATTCATAGAGCGAACCAGCAAGCCCGACTGTTTCCGTATCTTTGGTACAGATTAGGACCGTGTCAAATTGACCCCAAGGACGCTGTGCAGAAATTGGTGCGGCTTTTACAGTCACCGGTGGCACAAGTATTGATGGGTTGTGCACAGAGCGCCTTTGCAGACGAAGCCCAGACCAGGCAATTACAGAGCAAAATGGTAATTCGTAACCCGACGGTGGCGCACGTCGCGTGTCAGTTTGAAAATGGTAGAATGCCGAATAAAAAGATTTGGTGCCGTGAGCCTCTATGATGTGGTCGATTGAAGAATACAGTGGTGTAGGCCGGCGTGGGGTGAGTCGGATCGCAACTTCATTGAAGATATACCGCCTGAGCTGTGGGTTATGACCCGAGGCAAAAAAGTCGTGCACTTGCACAACATATGCCAGATCCTGGAGCTCATTAACCTCTTCATCCGTGCAATCTCCATCACTGTGATCATCGCGACAACTAGAACGCATGCCAGCAGTCTTCCACAGAACATAATCGGGGGCGAGTTTGACCTTTTCAAGTCGATCTCGATATCGAGCCATTTGGTCTAAGTAATCTTTATGGTTTGATGATGCGTACGGTTGAGAACATGCTTCTTGATGTGCGTGCTCAGTCACTTCAGTAGAATACTGCTGCACGGCACCGAGCTGCCGAATGTGCTGCGGTATGTGCTGCATTTTCTCCAATTTCGGAAGGTTGAACTTGGGAGATTTGCGAGCACCGCACGCAACCAGTGCTGGTTTGTGCGAATGGAATCTTTTCAGAGCGTCCTCCAAAAGGGCGATGGTGCCATCGCTGTGACTCGGATAGCGACAGATGAAGATGACATCGGAAATAGCACGTAGAGCGGCTGATGCCTGCTTGGATATTCCAGGAATGCCCCGGGATGCGGTGATAAGAATATTCTCCAATGCGCGGACCTCGGTACCCATGCACTTTTGAAGTTTCGTAACTCCATTGTGAAAATGACGAACCCCAACGTGATGTGGTTGGATCTGATGGCGAAAATTCAGCTCTGATTTCGACTTCGCCATGGATTTAATCCATTTGAGCAGATTGTCCCTGAAGAAGACGTGGAAAATGTGCAACATATCCGTTGATAAAAACTTGCACGGATCCGCACCCCACAATTGGCCCCAAAACGGGTCTGGGACTCCAAGCAGATCGAATCTCTTGCATTCTCGTATGAACACAGGGAGGTCATGCTTGTCAAATTTCTCCGCAATTCGGCGAAGCAGTTTCAAGGTGTCTCGTCCTCGTCGTAATGGAGCCGGTGAGGGACGTCCAAATTCGTCCGTTATGGCCTCAGAGATGGGTGACGCACTAGCTCGTACACATGCAACTAAGAGCTGCTCCGGGTGATCCAAAGGCATGGACATAAGAACCGGGATAACAAGACGTTGCAGGCCGTTAGGATCCGTCCACATTTCTGGAGAGCGAGCTAACTTGACAAGTGGTTCGGCGAAGATCGACATACATTCGTGGTAAAGCCGAGCACTTAGTGCTGAACGAATCTCGTTGTCCTGCTCCACCCATTCTGGTATGGGTAGATATGCAACTAGTTTCCATGCCTCGGCTCCGTACTTGGAACGTACGTCGCTGTGGATATTGCCTAAGCTTGCATACATAGGATAGGCCTGGGCACCGCCAGTCATCTGAACCACACAGGTCTTGTCGGTGTTGATCATCACGGCTCCTACAGTGGCCTCTTCATAGCCGGCTGCCTGAAGATCGTCCTAGATACTAGTATGTGACACAAAACCGGAAAGTATTGCTATAGAAACGTACTTGTATCTCCCAC
>CAZAOR010000402.1:0-4364 GCA_964486805.1 uncultured Sediminibacterium sp.
CATTTTTTTAAAGAGCCCGGGCTGCCCCTTTATAAAAAAAATCAGGAAACCATCATAAACGAAAAGAGAGAGCAATGACCATGTTGAAAGGAAAACAAAAAAAATACTTGCCCCGAAAAGAAAAGGATCTGTCCATTCATTGTAACTGAATTGATGCCGGTTGGCGATGATATATAGTAAGATGAAAAAAAGCGAAACAAGCACAGACATTACTATCGCAATGAGCAGATAAAACAGTATCCTGTACAATACCCCCGCCACACCGTGTAAGAAACTTTTTTTCATTTTTGGGATGATTAGACTTTAAGCTTAATTACAAATTACAATTTCCTGCACCAATCGGTGCAGTATTGTTGTTGCTACTGGTTCCGTTATGTTGTAATAAATCTTCCCAAAATCTCCGGGGTCCATGCCTCCACCTAATGGCCATGAGCTGTTAGTTCTTGGTAATGATAGCCCCGCTAAATTTGCTATAGCATATGCGAAATTGGTACAGTTAAATGTATTCACGTTATAATTTCCTGCATTAAGCGACTGATAATCCATGATATATCCATAAATCCCATTGAATTGACCGGCAGTTTAGTTCAGAGTATAGCTTACATTATATGCATGACCTTCATCACTGCCTTAAACACTTGGCTTGGTCGGCGTTATTGGATTGCCTGAGCTGAAACCTTCCGTGTTTTGCATAGTCAGATCTTTTTCAGGTATTCTGACATAGATACTGGAAGGTTTTATGTGATTGATCTAATTGATGATTTAGAAGAAGAAGCTATCTGATTAGAGAAAAAGCACAATCATACTTATTGCGCCCGAGAAGAACACCCTTTCGGCTGGGATTTTTCACGGCAAACAAGGGCCTTTTTCGCACAAAAAGGTACAATAAACGGTAGCTTTACACGTCTTCCGTTGAGAGCTAAACTTATTTTATGCGACATTCCGGCATCTGGTGGATCATTGCACTGCTTATGTTATTACTGGACTTGTACGTATTCCAGGCAGTTAAAACTGTTTCACAGCATTTCCAGGAGCGGACCAGGGCGGTTATCCTGGTCGGCTATTGGTGTATTTCAGCACTTACACTGCTTGCGCTGGTAGCTTTTCCCTATATCCAGGCTTTACAAACCTCCAAACTGTTCCGGAATTATGTATTTGCCATCCTGGTCGGCTTATTTTTTGCCAAGCTGGTGGGCGGGCTTTTTTTCCTGGTAGATGATCTCCGGCGCGGCGGACTCTTCCTTTTATCGAAGGTATTACCGGATGCCGGCGCCCGTTTTCTGGGAGAGGGCAATGCCATTCCCCGATCCAGTTTCCTCAGTTGGCTGGGGTTGGGACTGGGGGGCGGGCTTTTCAGTACACTTTTGTACGGTTTCAGCAATAAATATAATTACCAGGTAAAGACTTTGCGCCTGTCTTTCCCCAATCTCCCCCAATCATTTGATGGTCTGCGTATTGTACAGGTCAGCGATATACACAGTGGCAGTTTCCAGAATAAGCCGGCAGTCAATCATGGCGTAGATATGATCCTGGCACAAAAGGCCGACCTGATCCTGTTTACCGGCGACCTGGTCAATGATCGTGCCGATGAAATGCAGGATTATATGGATGTATTCAGCCGTTTTAAAGCGCCGATGGGTGTTTTCAGTACATTGGGTAACCACGATTACGGCGACTATGTTTCCTGGCCATCTCCCCAGGCAAAATCGGAAAATCTGGAAAGATTGAAAATGGTGCACCGGCAGTTAGGATGGCGTTTATTGATGAATGAACATCTGCTGCTGGAGAAAGCAGGTGCGCAAATCGCTTTGCTGGGTATAGAGAACTGGAGTGCGAAGGGACGTTTTCCCAAATACGGGAAGATGGAATTAGCCTATCCCGGCACGGAAAAAATACCTTTTAAAATATTGATGAGTCATGATCCCAGTCACTGGGATGCACAGGTGCGGACCGAGTACCCGGATATTGACCTGATGTTAGCGGGGCATACGCATGGTATGCAGTTTGGCATTGAGAACCCTTATTTTAAATGGAGCCCTGTACAATGGATGTATAAACAATGGGCCGGTTTGTATACGGAAGGGAAACAGCAACTCTATGTAAACCGCGGGTATGGCTTTATCGGATACCCGGGCCGGGTAGGTATTCTGCCCGAGATCACTGTTTTTGAACTGAGGACCGCTTCTTAAAATTTTCCCAAAAGGCATTTCTGGCACGGGGATTGGATGGATATTCGCAACCAAATACCAAGCATCTATGAAGAAGTCAATTTTAGTCTGCGCAATATGCTCTCTCGTATGTATTACCGCCACAAAGGCACAGGGCGTGCGCCTCGGTATCAAAGCCGGTACCAACCTGAATAAAATCGGCGGGCAGTCATTCAGTAATGGTTTTGATCTTTCTTATCATTTCGGGGGATTTCTCGAAGTGGATTTTAACAAAAAATGGGGTATCCAGCCAGAAGTATTATGGAGCCAGTCGACCGGGAAACCCAGTAATTTTTCCAATGTTAACAGCACTTCTGTGCATCCTTTATTGGATGGCAATCAGCAGATCAAACTCGATTACCTGAGTATCCCGCTGCTGCTCCGTTACAATATCGGCAGTATCCTCACTTTAAATGCCGGTCCTCAGTTCAGTATTTTGCTGAAGGAAGATAAAACCCTGTTGCAGAACGGTCAGTCTGCTTTCAAGAATGGTGATTTTGCCATGGTAGCAGGCGCGCAACTGAACTTCAAATACCTGCGTATTTATGGTCGTTACAATATCGGATTACAGAATATCAACGATATTGATAACAAAGACAAATGGACCAGTCAGCAGATCCAATTGGGATTGGGTTTGCGGTTTTAATAGTTGATTCAAAAAAGAATGGCCATCCTTCGGGTTGGCTATTTTTTTGTACTGCCCGCACAATAACGGCGGCGGAAAGCAGCTATTTGCTTCCTGAATGCAGTCAGTTCCTGCTCCTGTTCCCGGATAAAACTGTTGTCTTCCAGGCGTCCCATTACTTTATTCATCTCTTCATCGCTTTCATATACCATCCTGCGAAAAGGATTGCGGTAGTCTTTGGCGCGGGTTTGCAGAATACCTTCGGTCAGCCATTCTTTTGTTTTAAGCGATTGCAGCAAAAGCTTATCTAGGGCTGCCACATCCATATTCTTTGGGTTGATGCCGGTGATTACGGTCAGGTAAGCCAGGGCATGTTCCAGCTTGTCTGCCGGATATTTTTCGCCTGCTTTCTGGTAATAAGTATGTACATCCTCCCAGGTGTTGATCCGTCCGTTTTTGATTTTATCCCGCAAGGCACTCACTTCTGTCGCAGTCATTAGTTGCCCGCCTACATTCATCCAGTCGGTTATCCTTTTTGGGCGAAAGGGTAATGTTTGCTGCAGGGCTTCAAAATTGGCGGGCTTGGTATGGCTGATCCACTGTATCATTTGCGTGATCCCGTAATAAACGATCAGTTCCCGGTAAATGGCATGGGCCTGCGGTACTTTGAGGAGCAGGGCCTTGCGGTTGCTGTTTTCAACTCTGTCGGCGAGGATTTCCAGTCTTGCCGCTTCTTCGGGTTGATGCAGCAGCAGTTCACGGCCCAGTTCCTGTGCTGTTTTTTTACTTTGTTTTTCAGGATTGGCCGCCTGCCAGGCCTTACCGGTGGCGGTTTCCAGCAATACCAGGGAATGAAACATTTCGTTGATGGTATCCGGTGCCAGGAAATCGTATTCCAGGTGCTGGATGCGTTCAATGCGTTTGTCGCGGTCAATATATTTCCAGGCATTGCGGGCCAAGGCATAGAGGTTGTAAAGGAACCAGTATGCGGGCATGATCACTAACTGGTTTTTATGCAGGTCGTTGCTGATCAGTGCAAAGGGGAAAGGGATATCCAGTTCGGCCGGGTAATCGCCTTTTGACAGGATAATAAAACTGGCAAAACGGGAATTATGTTTCAGGCTCACACAGAGACCGGGCCAGAAACCGCGCCCCATGATGATCTCTCCGTCTGCACCCCGGCTGTTGTGATTTGAACCGATGGTGGCACCTGCAGCGATATTGCTTTGCCCCATGACCAGCGCTGCACAGAGAAAAGAATTATTGTGATGCTGTTCATGTGCCGGAAAGATCAGGGAGTTCAACACCTCGCAGCAGGAGATGGTGGCATTATTTCCCAGATAGGAGTTGATGAGGCGGGCCCCATATTTCAATTGTGAATGCGCGGCCATAATAAAACGTACGGCTTTCACACCGTAAAATATACGACAGCCATAACCGACAATACCATTTACCAGTTCACATCCTTCCCCGATCTGGGTTTTTCCTTCCGGACCGGAATTAATGGTCAGGTTTTTCATTTTGTTGGCCCC
>CAZAOR010000403.1:0-3043 GCA_964486805.1 uncultured Sediminibacterium sp.
GATTTGACAGACTAACTCATATATCCCAAATTTGCGCCCAGTCATGCTACCTGTATCAGAATTCTATCCCCAGCTTTCCAGCCCCTCCCGAATGGTGATCACCATGCACCAGAAACCGGATGGCGATGCCATGGGCTCAGCACTGGGCCTCTTTCATTTTCTCAAAGCACTCGGCCATACGGTCACCGTTATATCTCCCACCAACTGGGCCGATTTTCTGAACTGGATGCCCGGCGTGGATCAGGTGATAGATTTTGAACAGAAAAAAGACCGTGCACTATCGATTTTACAGGAGGCAACCTATATATTTTGCCTGGATTTCAATGTGTTACATCGTACCAAGCACATGGAAAAGCCACTCCTGGCAGCCCGATCCACCAAGATATTGATTGATCACCATGAGCAGCCCCAGGAGAGCGCTTTCCAATACGGTATCAGCGATACGGGCAAAAGTTCCACCTGCGAAATGGTATTTGATTTCATCATGGGATCTGGGCACCAACACCTGCTTGATCTGTCTGCCGCCCAATGCCTATACACCGGCGTGATGACAGATACCGGCTCTTTCCGCTTCCCGGCAACCACGGCTTCCGTTCATCGGATGGTAGCAACCCTGAAAGACCTGGGACTGAAGCATACCCCCATACATGAACATATTTATGATAACTTCCTCGAGAACAGGCTGCGCTTTATCGGCTTCGCCCTACTGAACCGGATGGAAGTATTATATGAGTATAACACCGCTTTGATGTATATTACCAGGGCAGACCTGCAGCGCTTCAATATCAAGACCGGTGATACAGAAGGCCTGGTGAACTACCTGCTGACCATCCAGGGCATCAAGTTCGGAGCCCTGGTGATCGACCGGGAAGGAGAACGGAAATGGAGTTTCCGCAGCAAGGGCAGTTTTGATGTGAACAGTTTTGCCCGCAACCATTTCATGGGAGGCGGACACCTGAACGCAGCAGGTGGTGGCAGCCAGGATAGCCTGGACGAAAATGTACGGCAATTCAAACAGATTATTCAGCAATATTCCAATCAATTACAATAAAATCAAATGATGAGAACAATCGCAGCGCTGCTGATCGGCGCTTCACTGCTTGCAAGTTGTAACCAGTACGACAAAACGCCAACCGGCATGGCTTATAAGATTACCCACGGGGGTGGAAAAGCCCTGCTGAAGAACGGGGAGTTTGTCAAATTCAATATCTTGTACAAGATCGCTTCCAGAGATACTACCCTGATCGACTCGTATAAGCATATTCCGGCCTATATCATGGTGGATACGGCCCGCCCCACCAAACACAGCTTCCTCGAAGTCATCACCAAATGCGCTGTAGGCGATAAGATCGATTTCATGATGAGTGTGGACAGCCTCAAAAACCTGGGCCTGCTCCAGTTCAATGAAACCTTCCATCCCCGTGACATGATCACGGGTAAAGTCGAGTTCCTGAAATCCTTCCCCAATCAGCAGGAAGCTACTTTGGATTACCAGAAAGAAATGGAAAATGAGAAAGATCGGGAAGTGAAAGAATTGAAAGACTTTGTCAAAAACAAAGGGATTAAAACCGTTGCCACTCCTTCCGGCGCCCTGGTGGAAGTGACAAACCCCGGAGACAGTTACAAAGCAGATACCGGTACCCAGGCCAGGGTATTGTACCGCGGTACTTTCCTGAATGGAAAAGAGTTTGAAACCAATATGAAAGGACCCAACCAGCAACCCCTCCATGTGATCATCGGACAAAATACCGTGATCCCCGGTATGGATGAAGGGCTGCGCCTGTTTGGAAAAGGAGGCAAGGGTAAGATTTATGTGCCGGCTATGTTAGCGTACGGACAGGGCGGTAATCCCCCGGTTATCCCGGCTTTTGCCAACCTGGTTTTTGAAGTAGAACTGGTGGATGTATCAAAAGCAGATCCAACCCCGGCGCAGGGACTAATGGTACCGCATCCTGCCGGTAAATAGGCCATTTTACCATGAGCATATTTTCAGGAGACCCTCGGGTCTCCTGATTTTTTTAAGGCGATAACCAGCCGGATACATTCAACCGCTTGCTTCACATCATGCGCACGCAAAATGCCGGCCCCTTTGAGCAGTCCGATGGTATGCAAAACAGTCGTGCCATTCAGCGCTTCCTCCGGGCTTATGCCCAAAGTTCTATAGATGGTTGACTTGCGGGATACGCCCAATAAGACGGGCATCCCGAAATGGGTAAATGCATCCAGGCCCTCCACCAGCGCAAGGTTTTCTGCCGATTGTTTGCTGAAACCAAATCCCGGATCCAGGATGATATCTTTGATACCGGCCTGCCGGCAGGCGGCTACATTTCGCAGCAGATCATCCAGTATTACCTGCAAGCCGGATCTTTTTGCCATCGGCGCGTGCATGGTAGCGGGTGTGCCCCTTACATGCATACAGACATAAGGAGTTTGTAATGCGGCAACTATTTCCAGCATGCTTTCATCAAAAATTCCCCCGCTGATATCGTTCACAATTACGGCACCGGCTTCCACTGCGGCTTTTGCGACTTCCGCGTGGTAGGTGTCAACAGACAGGAATGCATCCGGGAATGCTTGCCGGATGGCTGTTATGACCGGTACGACCCTTTGTATTTCATCGGAAGCTGATACCTGCACAGCGCCGGGCCTGGTACTCTGACCGCCAATATCCAGGACGGTTGCACCTTCGGCCAGCATCTGTGCCGCGGTTTCCAGGGCTTTGTCAACTGAGCCCTGCCTGCTGCCCGCATAAAATGAATCAGCCGTAATATTCAGGATGCCCATCACGACCGGCTGTTCTAATACCAGTAATTTCCCCCGGCAATTAAGTGTCTGCATAAGTATAACTACTGAATAAAAGTACATAACCCTGTCAAGCATTGAAAATGTAAGTAGCATCGGGGCCGTCTGGAGGCATTTATTCTATATCTTTACGACTGTGTAAATTGACGGAATGGATGGGACAGCAGGTATCGGCAGATTGTACGAGATCCGGGGAGAAAATCACCGAAAATGCAGCCGAAACACTGACTGCATACATGGC
>CAZAOR010000404.1:0-3832 GCA_964486805.1 uncultured Sediminibacterium sp.
GTATTTTTTTCTCATGAAAGGCAATCTTTACCTGGAAAATATTATTCAGGATTTCTGTTGCATCTTTTTTGGAAAACCTTCCGCTGATGAGTGATAATTCCATGGGATTGATTTAATGGGATGAATGGTTGATTTATTGTCCCTGGGCAGCAGAATAACCCGCTACACCGTCAAATTCATACAGGTTCTCTGTTTTAATGATATCCAGTTGGTGCCCGTGTATGTTTTGTAGCAGTTCCAGCACCTGGCTATAGCTGATTTTTTCGCCCGTTGTATGTTTGAACCGGCAACGCCAGTGATCCGTACAGAAGGTTTCGGGGAAGCCATTCGGCCAAACCTTGGTACCCCGGTTGGTGATCATCTGCAGGGATAGATGCTTTGTTTCCGCTTCCTGCAATTTTTTGGCAAGCGTATCCGGATTCCGGTCATCCTGGTATATGAACACATCAATTCCTACCAGTTGCTTATCGGCAGGTACTCTTTTCGGAACCACGATATGGAAGCCGGCCGCGGAATTAGAAAATGCAGCAGGACTGAGTTGCGCAGGCTTTTGTCCAAGCCTAGCGATTACCGCTTCGGCAAACTCGCTGGTGCCCAGTTTGCGGACAGAACTGCCTTCTTTGAAAATATCATAGGTATGCATCCCGTCTTCCAGCGTTTTAAGCCAGGCATTTTGAATTTTTTCGGCTACATCCTGCTGGCCGATATGGACCAGCATTTGAACGGCGCCCAGTAAAAGACCGGAAGGGTTGGCTTTGTTTTGTCCGGCAATCCTGGGGGCAGATCCATGAATAGCTTCGAACATGGCAAAGCCGGTTCCGATATTGGCGCTGCCCGCCAGGCCCACGGATCCTGTGATCTGGGCAGCCACATCACTCAGGATATCCCCGTACAGGTTCGGCATTACGATTACATCAAACTGCTCCGGGGTATCGGCCAGTTTTGCAGCGCCTATGTCTACGATCCAGTGCTCATGCTGTATATCCGGGTATTCCTTGGCCACTTCCTCAAATACTTTATGAAAGAGACCGTCAGTCATCTTCATGATATTGTCTTTGGTGAAGCAGGTCACTTTTTTCCGGTGATAGGCACGGGCGTATTCAAAGGCATAACGGATGATTTTTTCCGTACCCGGCCGGGAAATCAGTTTCAGGCATTGTACAACTTCATCGGTTTGCTGGTGTTCGATACCTGCATACAGATCCTCCTCGTTTTCACGGATGATTACCACATCCATAACCGGATGTTTGGTTTCCACAAAAGGATGGTAGGAAACGCAGGGCCGTACATTGGCATAAAGGCCCAACACCTTCCTCGTGGTAACATTCAGGCTTTTGAAGCCCCCTCCCTGGGGGGTTGTGATCGGTGCTTTTAAAAACACACGGGTCCTGCGCAAACTCTCCCAGGCCTCCGGCAGGATACCTGCCGAATGACCCTGCAGGTAAATCTTTTCCCCAATTTCAATCTCTTCAATCGCCAGCCTGGCACCCGCTGCGGTTAAAATTTTCAAAGTGGCGTCCATGATTTCCGGCCCGATACCATCGCCCCTGGCGATCGTGATCGGAGTTGTGGTAGGTTGTTTCATGCCGCAAAAATCGCAGGTAATGAGTATATGTTTTCATTTATATTTGTTATACTATCAATTAAAAATATTTATGAATTTCACGCTCCATCAACTCCAGGTATTCGTTGTAATCGTAGAAAAGCAAAGCATTACAAAGGCCGCAGAGCTATTGAATATGACCCAGCCGGCAGTATCTATCCAACTCAAAAAACTGCAGGATCAATTTGATCTGCCGCTGACCGAATTGATCGGACGCCGCATCTTCATCACCGATTTCGGAAAGGAACTGTACCGGATCGCCCAGCGGGTACTGCATGAAGTGAACAGTATCGGCTATGAGGAGCAGCATTACAAAGGAATACTGGCAGGGAAACTGCGCATATCCGTAGTGTCTACCGGCAAATATGTGATGCCCCAGTTCCTGCAGGGTTTCCTGGAAAAACATCCCAAAGTGGACCTGGACATGGATGTTACCAATAAGCGGGATGTTATCAGGAGCCTGGAAGAAAACAAAGTGGATTTTTCGCTGGTGACAGTTCTGCCGCCCGACCTGGCAGTGGAAGAAGAACCGCTGATGCCCAATCGTCTTTTCCTGTTCGGTAAGAAAGAAGAGCCGCTGGTTCAGCAGGACCATAAAAAACAAAACCCCTCTTTATTCCGCTCACTGCCCCTGATCTACCGGGAGGAAGGGTCGGGAACCCGGCATGTGATGCAACAATACTTTCATGAAAAACATATCCGGCCCAAATTCCGCCTCTCCCTGACCTCCTCCGAAGCGGTTAAGCAGGCCATTCTAGCCGGGTTGGGCTATTCGGTTTTATCCATCGTTGGCATGAAAAATGAATTGCAGCTTGGCCAGGTAAAAATTATCCCGGTGAAAGGTTTTCCGCTGCATTCGCATTGGCGGCTGATCTGGCGGCAGAAAAAACAATTGTCTTCTGTCGCCAATGGCTACCTGCAATATATCCGTGAAAACAAACAAACCATCTACCGGAATACATTTGCCTGGATGGAAAAGTATTAGCAAAACCCTGCTGCCCTGCAACCGCGTATCCCTGGATTTTTCTGACACAACAAGGGGAATGGATGCAGAAAGCATGGTAAACATAGGCAGTTTGCTGTTCCGGTAAGGGTATTCCCTGTACCAGGAATAATGCCCAGCCCTGGCTGTTCTTTCCGGTCGGGTATGAAACAGGCAACACCCAGTAGAAAGCCTGGGATCAAAATCCAAATCCTTTATATTGTTGCGGTTAGCAACAGTAACGGGTTATAGAGCAAGCAGTCATCAGGGCTGCGTCACCAACCTGGTTTCACTCGCATTGAGCAGGAGTTGCCAATCGGGATAGGGTTCATCCCTGTGCAGCAGTTGCCGCACAATGCTGTTGAAGCTTTTATCGAAGTAAGCTGCCAGTGAAAGCATCTCCACGGCGGTTGCCGGTTGGAATTCGGCGCCGATCGTGTAGCCCGGTTCCTTGTTATCCGCCCTTTTTTTATCGAAAGAGACTTTGCTGTTCACAAATTCCCGGTGTATTTTTTCTCCCCTCACGAAAGGAACCAGGAACTGCACGGATTTGCTGATAGAGGAAGCGGCAGGGGAGAGGTAGTGGTAGAAGTCTGTTCCCGTTGCACGCCGGATAACGATGGCAATCTTCAGCAGTGGCTCGAGGGTGTAGATATGATAATGCAGGGCATCCCGGTCCTCGAAATCCATACCCGAACCATCGGGATAGAGGTTTTTGCTGATCTGCGTGCGGAGGCTGGAATCGGTGAAGGCCTGAAAACCCCGGTCATCCAGTGCATAAGCAATCATTCCCACCACTTTGATGCGATGGGAATGCCAGTTGTTATAGGTTGATTTATTGGATTTCCGGGAAAGAAAAACCTGTATTTCCTGATCGGCCACCTGTTTCAGCCAGGTTTCCACGATCATTTTGTCACTGGCTTTGAGGGTATGCTTGAGCAGATCAAAGGCTTCAATCGCCGGTTCCAACTTGGTATCATTGATCGGGTTGCCGATGCCATGATTGGTCTTTGCCCAGGCCAGTAAAAAATCCCTCGCTTTGTCCCGGTAGTTCTGTCTGCCCGTTACGGCATAGGTGTAGGCCAGGGCATAGAGCTTCTGCATATCACCGAGCGACTGCATGGTGCGGATCTTTTTCGGGTCGGTAACAAGATGCCCTTCGGATAGGATGGTATCCACCGGCAGGGGCTTATCGGCTAAAGCCAGATCCGCTCTTTTTTTTAGCTCGTTGAATCGCCTGTTAGCGG
>CAZAOR010000405.1:0-4388 GCA_964486805.1 uncultured Sediminibacterium sp.
ACCGGGTTCATAAAGTGCATGCCGATTACCTGCCCCGGTCTTTGTGTAGCGGATGCGATCCGGGTGATGGAAATGGAGGAAGTATTGCTGGCCAGGATAGCGGATTCCGGTGCATGGGTATCCAATTCCCGGAATATCTGCAGTTTTAATGCCAGATTTTCTGTAGCTGCTTCTACCACCAGATCGGCAGCTTTTACGCCTTCGGCAAGCAGGGTCTCGGTTTTTATCCTGTCCAAAATAGCGACTTTATCCTGTTCAGACAGCAAGGATTTGGCTACCTGCCGATCCAGGTTCCGGGCAATGGTCTGCAATGCTTTTTCCAGTTGCGGGGCCTGTACATCTACCAGGGTAACGGGAAAGCCGTGCTGGGCAAATACATGTGCAATGCCGTTTCCCATGGTTCCGGCGCCGATAACAGATATTTTTTCAGGTAACATAGGCAATCGTATAGATAACCGGGCAAAAATAAAGGTTCCGGGGGATTGCCTCATGACGGATAGCAGCCCGACTTCCGGGCACTAATCTTTTCGCTTGAAATCACCCCTTTTCCATGCTTGTATAAACTCAGCCCAGGCTGCAGGGTTCAGGATATTCATGGGGGGTAACTGGCCGGAATAGTAGGCTTTATTGGCTTGTTGACGCAGCTGGTAGTTAACCGCTTCGCGCCCATCTGCGGGTAAATTGTTCAGTAATATCCTGCGCTGGGCTTCTTCGGTATTTTTGCGGGCTGTTTCATACAGGTCATCCGGGACCGTCGTATTGACAAAATCCCTTTCGAATTGCTCCCGGGTCGGCCTGGGTCGGAGGATGGTCGCCGGCAGGTAAGCTGTATCTGTAACCAGCAACTGAATGACACTGTACTGATTTTCTTTCAGGTCCTTCGGGATGGTGATGGTCCTGTTTTTGAAGCCAATACTGGAAAATGTGATCTTGTCGCCTTTCAGTACCACGATAGAGAAGACCCCGTCATAGCTGGAAATGGTACCCCGACCCTTTCCGTCAACAATCACACTACAGGAAGGAATCCCTTGCAGGCTGTCAGCCGTCATCACCACACCGTACAATTGTACAACGGAGTCCTTGTTGAAATTACCCCTGGCCTGCTGCGACCAGCTTTGTTGAAAAAGGAAACAGCCAGCAAGCAGTAAAAAGTATCGTAAACTTTTTATCATCCGGTCAAAAATACAAGCCTTTATTGAAAAAATAAGCTTTGGCCGAGCAGTCGGCAAAACTCCTTAATTAGCAACAAAGTAAGGGCGACAAGGGCTAACTTTGCCCTCTGAATACCTTATTTAACAAAAACTTGCGGGATGACGGAAGCGGATATTTTACAGGCGCTCAGTAATGTACAGGAACCCGATCTGGGAAAAGACCTGGTTACACTGAATATGATCAAGGACCTTTCTGTCAAAGGAAATGATGTTCAGTTTACGATTGTGCTTACTACGCCGGCTTGTCCGATGAAAGACATGCTTCGTTCGGCCAGTGAAAACGCCGTGAAACTGCTGGTCAATAAGGAGGCACGGGTCCAGGTCAATTTTACGGCACAGACCAGCAGTACGCGCAAGGATAATCAGCAGGTATTATCCGGTGTGAAAAATATTATTGCGGTGGTCAGCGGTAAGGGGGGGGTGGGCAAAAGCACCGTATCAGCCAACCTGGCCCTGGCCCTGGCAGAAGGCGGTGCAAAAGTGGGATTGATGGATGCCGATATTTACGGCCCCAGTGTGCCCATTATGTTTGGTGTCAGGGGAGAAAGGCCCATGATGAAAGAAGTGAACGGAAAAGGGATGATTGTCCCCCTGCAGAAATATGGCATTTCCCTGATCAGTATCGGATTACTGGTAGATGAAAAAAATGCGGTAGTATGGCGCGGACCGATGGCCAGCAGTGCTATCCGGCAATTTATTACAGATGTGGACTGGGGAGAATTAGACTACCTGGTGATTGATATGCCCCCCGGTACCGGTGATATTCATCTCACCCTCATGCAGACGGTTCCTGTAACAGGTGTGGTGATTGTGACAACCCCCCAGACGGTTGCACTTGCTGACGCCAAAAAAGCCATAGCCATGTTCGGACAGGCCCAGATCAATGTACCGATTATCGGGCTGGTGGAGAATATGGCCTATTTTACCCCGGAAGAACTGCCTGGTAACAGGTATTACCTTTTCGGAAAGGAAGGCGGACTTAAATTAGCCGAGGAGTATGAATTGCCCTTCCTTGGACAGATACCGCTTGTGCAGGGTATCCGGGAAGGTGGAGATGCAGGCATCCCGGCCATGCGGGGTGGTGAAGGACCAGCCAGGAAGGCTTTCCAGGAGATGGTGTCAAATACGGTACGCAATATTGCTGTCCGGAATGCTGATCTGCCTGTTACCGCTCCCATCCAGATGCAATAAGCACTTAAAAACGATTATGTACCAGTTGCCCCGTTACCAGGATGCCGATGCTGCGGCCGTAATGGAATTTATGAAAAGTCATCCATTCGTTACCCTGATCGGGGTAGGGGAAGACGGAAGTCCGGTAGCAACCCAGGTCCCTATTCTTTTACGGGAAGAAGCAGGTACTATCCTATTGCGCGGACACATCATGCGCCAGTCTGATCATTACCTGGCATTTGCAAAGAATCCGGCGGCCCTGGTCCTGTTTACCGGGCCTCATGCTTATATCAGTGCAAGTTGGTACGAGGATCCGGCACAGGCTTCCACCTGGAATTATATGACAGTTCAGGCAAAGGGCAGGTTGGTTTTACTGGATGACCACGCATTATTGCCAATGTTACAGGAACTCACGGACCATTACGAGCCGGAGGGCAGTTCTCCTGCTGCTTTTTCGCAATTACCCGAGGAATACCTGATCCGGCTCAGCAAGGCCATTGCTGGATTTGAGATCAGGGTTGATTCCCTTCAGCATGTCTTCAAACTCAGCCAGAACCGGGACGCAAACAGTTTCCAGCATATCCTGTCACAATTGGAAAAAGGATCGGATGATGCCAGGGCGATAGCCGCTGAAATGCGCAAAAGGCAGGCCGGTCTTTTCCCCATTAGTGGCAAGCAGGCTGCCCGATAAAGGAATAGCTACTGTTAAAAAATTGTAAATGCAATCCGGAAGTTACCGGGCTTCGTAAATGATCTCAAACAATCATTTATGAAAAAAATTGCTTTTTTACTGTTGTCTGCAGTAGTATTTCAGTCCAGCTTTGCCCAGAAAGTTGTGAATGTGGGTGGGGCACCCATGTATCCTTCCAAAAACATCATTGAAAACGCGGTTAATTCCAAAGATCACACCACCCTGGTAGCGGCAGTTAAAGCAGCTGGCCTGGTCAATACCCTGGAGGGAGCCGGCCCGTTCACCGTTTTTGCACCAACCAATGAGGCTTTCGGAAAATTGCCCAAGGGTACAGTAGAAACATTGCTGAAGCCGGAAAATAAGGCATTACTTGTAAAAATCCTGACTTACCATGTGGTTCCCGGTAAACTGGATGCCAAAGCTCTGGCAAAAATGATCAAAGATGGTAATGGAACTGCCATGCTGAAAACAGTTGCCGGTGGTACTTTACAACTCAGCATGGAGGGTAAAAAAATCATTCTGACCGATGAAAAAGGCGGGAAAGCCACAGTAACTATTCCCAATGTGTATCAAAGCAATGGTGTGATTCATGTCATTGATAGCGTAGTACAGCCTTCCTAAGGTAACGCGAGTATCAGGAAGTTGCAGCGATAAAGCCGGTTTGAAAAAACCGGCTTTTGTATGTAAACAGCTGATGGCATAGTTTTTACCGCTAATTTGCACCGGTATTGCGTTGAAAAAATATGCGAAAGATCGTTATCACGCTGGATGGCTATTCCTCCTGCGGCAAAAGCACCCTGGCACGTCAGTTGGCCGATGCCCTGAATTATGTTTTTATTGACAGCGGTGCCATGTATCGCGCGATTACTCTTTACTTTTTGCGGGAGCATGTTGACTGGCGTGATGCAGCCGCCGTAGTAAAAGCCTTGCAGGAGATTCATCTTAGTTTCCGGTACAACGATTTAACAGGGGAAAGCGATATGTACCTTAACGATGAAAATGTAGCGGCTTTGATACGGGACATGCTCGTGAGTGAGCATGTGAGTGAGGTGGCCGCCTTACAGAAAGTCCGGGAATTTGCAGTAGCCCAGCAGCAGCAGATGGGCCTGCAAAAAGGGATCGTTATGGATGGTCGGGATATCGGTACCACTGTTTTCCCCAACGCAGAACTGAAGATATTTGTGACAGCCGACCCGGCAGTCCGGGTAGCCAGACGCTTTAAAGAGTTGTATGCCAAGAATCCCAATATCACGGTGGAAGAGGTAAAAGCAAACCTCGAAATGCGTGATTATATCGACAGCAACCGGGAATTCAGT
>CAZAOR010000406.1:0-7537 GCA_964486805.1 uncultured Sediminibacterium sp.
GGGCAAGGGGAAAAAGCTGCATGACAAGCGGGAAACCATTAAAAACCGCGATGTAGAAAAAGAGATGAAAAGGTATCTGAAATAATCTGTCCCCATTTCGGTATCACAGCACCCGGTTACGCAACGATCATAATAAGATTCTGAAAACCAATACGATTGCTGATAGTCGCCAGTTAACTGCTGCATCTTTGGGAAATATCCTTAGCTTTAAAAGAAAAATACATGAAAAAGTATGCACTTGTGTGCATGCTGCTTTGCGCTGTTGCATTCTCTGTAAAATCACAAAACGGCAGCATCTCACCACAGCAATCTTCCCGGGCCGGTGAAGAAAACACCTATGTGTATAAAGCGCCGAAAGGCCTGGCGATTCCGGAAGGCGCTATGGCCCAAATCCTGTACCTCAACAAATCATACGGGATACTGACTGCCCCTTTGAAAAAAGACGGCGATGCCTATACTTTTTCGTTCAAAGTACCGGACTCCACGCAGGCAGTAGCGATTGGCATTATGGATGCCGAAAAAAACCTGATCGACAATAATAACAAGGAAGGTTATATCACCTATCCCCAGGATGCCAACGGCAAAAAATTTCCGGGCGCAGGTATCAATGCGGCCATCTTATTGAACAAAGGCGGAATCGCTGCCTATTATCATAAAGTAGAAATTCCGGGATCAGATATCCTGGCGATGTATGAAAAAGACTTCGCGGCAGATCCTTCCCTGAAAGAAAAAAACTATTACAGTTATCTCACCACCCTGTATTCCCTGAAAAAAGAGGAGGCAAAGCCCCAGTTGGTGGATTATGCAAAAGAAATGCTGTCAACCAGCGATGAATCCAAATGGATAACCGCTTCCAATCTCTATCGGGTACTCAAAATGCAGGAGGAACAGGCAGCTACCGAAAAGAAAATTCTGGAAACCTTTCCCAATGGCACTTTTGCTTCACAGAAGTTCATAACCAGTTTCCGCAGCCTGAAAGATCCGGCAGAAATGCTTGCGAAGATGGAAGAATATCATACCCGGTTCAAAGCATCTCCCGCAATTGATGATAATTTTTACACGAGTATCCTCACTGCTTATGCAGATCAGTCAGACTGGGATAATTTTTACAAATATGCCGGTAAGGTCAGTGACTTCAACAGCCTGTTCAATACATTCAATTCCGTTGCATGGAAATTATCCGGAGAAAGCCTGAGTGTGCCAGGGAAGGAATTAGAAATGGCCCGGAAAATAGCCGGGCAATCCATTCAAATGATATACGCCATGATTGACCAGCCGGAGAAATACCGCAGTAAACTGGGCATACCTCCTGATGAGGACATGGCAAAAGCCCTGAACAGCACCCTGCAGGCCAATGCCGATACCTATGCGCTGATCCTCTACAAATTGGGTATGGGGGATTCTGCCTACTATTATCAGCAGATCGCAATCGGTGATCTGAAAAATGCCAGCGGCGATGAACTGGAACGTTATGCCCTGTATGCCGAGAAAGCCAAAGGCGCTGATTTTGCCCGGAGCTTCCTCGAAAAACAATTGGAAGAAGGGAAAGGCTCTGAAGCCATGAGAACCCAATTAGCTGCCCTCTATAAAAAGCAGAACCTGCCGGAAAGCAAACTGACCGAGATGTTTGCAAAAGCAGATGCGAAAATAAAAGAGGATCTCGCAAAAGAAGTTGAAAAGAAAATGAACGTGTATAAAGGGGCCGATTTCACACTCAAAAACCTCGAAGGAAACAATGTATCACTTGCCAGCCTGAAAGGCAAGGTGGTGGTGCTGGATTTCTGGGCCACCTGGTGCGGACCCTGTAAAGCTTCCTTCCCGGCTATGCAAACAGCCATGAACAAGTACAAAAATGACAAAGACGTAGCCTTTGTTTTCATTGACACCTGGGAGCATAAAGAACCGAAACCCATGCGTGACGATGCGGCAAAATTCATCGCCGATAACAAATACACTTTCCCGGTGGCTTTGGACGAGAAAGACAAGGTTGTAACTGACTACAACGTGAGCGGTATTCCTACCAAATTTGTAGTGGATAAAAAAGGCAATGTGAAATATACAAGCATTGGATATGCCGGCAAACCCGATGAACTGGTGGAAGAACTTTCCATGATGATTGAAAACGCCAAGAAAGGATAAGGAACACGAACAACTAACTATCTGCCCGATGGCCCCGGTTCCCAGGAATCCGGGGCTTTTTTATGGAAGATACCTGCGTTTTTTCTCTCCTGTATCCGTCAATTGCTCAATGACCGATTCGGGGGTCGGGTTCCGGTTCAGGGCCAGCGCCACCTGGAATAAACCAATATACAGGAGTACGGTCATGCCGAGTTCTCCCCAGCGGAACCAGTAACCCCATACAGCATATACCGCTGCCTTTTCCGGAAGGGCATCTTCATAAATCACCGTAACCGCCTTGCCTTCGGGCAAACTTCTGAATACATAGCGCGCATCTACGGCATAGCGGCGGATGCCATTATTGAAAACCGCCATTGGAATAGGTATTCTATGCAGGCTGTCGGTTTGCCAATGAATATGTGCCGGTGTAAGTTCTCCGTCAAAAAAATCCGGTTGCCTGGTAAAAAGGATATAGCAGCCAATACAAACCAGGTATAATATGGTGATAGTTTTATACAATCTGTTTCAAACAAGCCCTATGTCCTGACAACAGGCTGATGATCGTGTAATTTATGCAATTCCAGTATGGTGGTTTGACCATCTTCACTTTCCCGGTACATGGGAATGAATTTACGGTCAAATAAAATCTCATGGTAGGTATAGGAAGTGCGCTGCTGTACATAATTGGAAAATACATCGTCAAACCCGCGCAGCATCACGTATAGTTCCACATCTCCGTTTTGCATATCTTCTGCCGTGAAACCGAAAAACGGACTGGTTTCATTGATCGGATGTACCACTGTCCAACTCATGGGCATACTTTCTACCCGTTCTCTTTCCAGGTCCAGGGAAAAATATTTGTACACCGGCTGCTCATCTTCGATGACTTTCAAACCCAGATTCACCCGTATCTGCAGATCAGTCAGTGTATGTTTGTCCTTATAGGCCGCAAAGCGGAACATGAGTCCGGTTAAACCTCGGTAGGGGGCTATCACGGCATGATCACTGAAAATAAGATAGCTCCGGGGCTTGGAAAAGCGGCCATAAATCAAACCCGTGGCAATGGCAAGGGATAACAGGCCGGTGAGTGATTCCAGCCCGGCTACCAGGTTGGTAAGATCACCGGAAGGGTTCACCCGGCCATACCCAACAGTTGTAAAAGTTTCTGTGCTGAAGAAAAAAAGTTCCTTGAATATTATCCATCCATGCCCGGCCGGTAAGCCTTGCATTTGTTGCGGTCCTATCCAGAAATAGATGGCAGTGAATGCAAGATTGATGCCCAGGTAGGCGAGTACGATTACCAGGATAAACTTCCACTTGGGCAGGTTAAGCATATCATGAAAAATGCTGATGCGCTGCCAGAAGGGCATACCTTCTTTCGCCAGGTTATAGGAACCGTCCTTATTGATAAAACGGCCGCCGCCGACCCCGGCTGTCTTTGAACTGAATCCTGTATCATTGTTCAGGCGGGAGAAGGGGTTGATCTTTTTATGGAGTGACATAGCAGGAAGTTTCTTTCTGTTCAGCAATTTACGGCTGTGTGCTGATACAAAAACGGTCTGCTTGTCTGCAGACCGTCCTGTTTTTACGAATCCCCATGACTTAATTGGCCAGGCTTCGGAAATCCACCGGCACCAGTTTACTCACACCCGGCTCCTGCATGGTTACCCCATAGATCACATCCACAGCGCCCATGGTCTGTTTGTTATGGGTTACGATGATGAACTGGGAGTTATCACTGAACTTCTTGATCATCTGAGTGAATTTGCCAACATTGGCATCATCCAGGGGCGCATCTACTTCATCCAGGATACAGAAGGGGGCCGGTTTGATCAGGTAGATGGCAAATAAGAGGGCGGTGGCCGTCAGCGTCTTTTCCCCACCGCTCAGTTGGGTGATGGAAGAGGGCCGTTTCCCCTTGGGCTTGGCAATGATTTCGATGCCGGTTTCGGCCAGATTTTCCGGATTCATCAGGATCATGTCGGCCGTATCTTCTTCTGTGAATAAGGCTTTAAACACTTTTTGGAAGTTCTCCCGTACCTGATTGAATGTATCCAGGAATTGCTGATTGGCTGTTGCTTCCACCTCCTGTATGGTTTGTAACAGGCTTTCTTTGGCGGATACCAGGTCATTTTTCTGTTCCAGGATAAACTCGTAACGTTTCTTCATCTCGGTAAATGCCTCGATAGCGGTCGGGTTCACTTCGCCCATGTTCTCCAGTCTTTTTTTCATCCGGTCAGAACTTGCCTGCAGCTCCTCCACAGGGGTTGTTGTGGTGCGTTCCTGGTCAAGGATATCATCCAGCGCTACCTTGAACTCTACGCTCAGACGCTCCTTCATGCCTGCCAACTGCAATTTCAGGTCACTCAATTTGTCTTTGATCTCGTTCACCAGGTGATCGATTGTTTCCTTGCTTTTCACCTTCAGCCGCAAGGCGCTTTCTTTCTCCTGCATGTGGTTACGCAGGTTATAGTATGCCTGATCGGCTTCATTCAGTTTCTTTTCCTCGGATTCTTTTTGACGAAGCATTTCCAGCAAATGTTCTTCCGATACCGACAGGGCCTTTTCTCCTTCTTCAATAGCAGCCGTCGCTTCAGCTAACTGGTTGGTATTGCTGCCGATCTGGTTATGCAGTTCCTGTAACTGGTTTTCCTTGAATACCAGTTCCTGCTTCAGCCCGGTGATCTTACTCTGCTGGCGGGTCAGTTGCAAATTGGTATCATTGTACTGGACAGTGGCGAAATTATAGGCATGCTCTGCTTCCTGGTAATCCTGTTCCACATTTTTCAATTCTGCTGCAGTCTGCGCCAGTTGTTCGTTGAGATCATGAAAGGATTCACGGGTTTCGGCAATGGCATCCTGCTCCGCCTGCAGGCGCTGATCAATATCTTCCAATCGCCTTGCGGCATTTTGCTGGGAAGCCTGGAGGTTTTCAATGCGGTTACGCGTGGCAAATACCTGGTTGACGAGCTGATTGATCTCCTGTTCCGTTTGTTTGATCTGGTTTTCTTTCAACTGATCGTTGAATGCGATAACTTCCTTGTGTTTGGCCTGGATATCAGATTTGAGCAAGTTGACAACCGCTTCCTGGTCGCTGATATCTTCTGCGAGTTTCTCCAGGTTCTTGGCCCGGCCGATCTTCTTGCCTTCGAACAGGCCGAGGCTGCCACCGCTAAGGGTATAAATACCTTTCACGTACTTACCGGTCTTTTCCAGCACTACTGCGCCTTCGGTTTGCTGGACAGCGGCAGCATCTTCCGCAATAAATACATTACCCAGCAGGTATTCGGCCAGTTTCCGGTATTGTTCATCCACTTCGATAACAGAAAGGGCGGCCACTGTATTGGGAGGCTGCTGCGACCTCACCTGGTGGCGGGCCAATTGATCCATCAGAAAAAAATTAGCCTTGCCTTTCTGATGTGTCTCAAGTAATTGTACGGCCTGCAAACCTTCTTCCAGGTTCCTGACCACATAATAATTCAGGTATGGTTCCAATACGTTTTCAACGGCTGCCCGGTAATGCTCCTGCACATAAATAATATCTGAAAGGATCGGCGCATGATGATCCCATTCCGGATTCCTGTGCAGGAACTTGATACTGTCCGGATAACCCTCCATCGAATCAATCAGGCTTTTCAGCAGGTTGTATTCGTTCCGTTTGGCATCCAGTTTCCGGTTTTCGTCGTTCAGTTCATTCCGCAGAACTTCCAACTGGGCCTGGGTTTCGAAGATCTGTTCCCGGGTTCGTTCCTGGTGCGCCTGCAGTTCCTGCAGTTCAGCCCTGCGGGTTTCCAGGATACCTTCCTTGGAGTCAAGTTCAACGGTTAACTGCTGCACCTGTGCATCGCGCTGGTACTGCTCTTCCTGCAACTGTGCCTGGGCTCTCTGTAAGTTCAGGATTGAGGTATCTGCCACCGCCACTTTTTTCTCAGCCTCAAACTGGTTGCGTTGTATTTCCTGGTAATGCCGGCGCAAGGCGTCAACCCCGCTGCGCTTTTCATCGAATACGGTGCGCCGCGCTTCAACTTCTGTTTGGGTTTGTTGTACCCGGTCCTGCAGTTCCTGTAATTTGGCCGATTCCTCCCCCACCTGCATTTGTGTGTACTGGATGGAATCGCTGATCGTTTTGAGTTGCCCTTCTGCCTTTTGCAAAAAGTCTTTTAGACCGCTTTCCTTTTCCCGGAGATAATGCAGTTTCTGAGTTGCCAGGTTCTTTTCATTTTCCCGGCTGCGTAGTTCCTGCAGGTAGGCATTATAGGATTGCTGCATGCCTTGCAGCGCTTTTTCCTTCTCGATGAATGCCAGCTTCTCTCCTTCCATCGCGGCTTCTTCCGTAGCGATCTCCGCTTCCAACTGCAGTTTGCGGTTGATTTCGGATTCCTGTTGTTCGGTCAGGTCTTTGTAAGTGATATGGAAACCCTCCAGTACTGCTTTGGCCAGTTCGATGGCCACTTCTTTGTACTCTTTCTTGATTTCGTAATAGCGTTCTGCCTTACGTGCCTGGCTTTCCAGTGTTTTCAACTGGTTATTGATCTCAAATAGCAGATCTTCAATACGGGCAAGGTCCTGCTCGGTGGCATCCAGTTTATTCTTGGCTTCTTTTTTCCTGGTTTTGTAAATGGTGATACCCGCAGCCTGTTCCAGCATACGGCGACGGCTGTTCTCCTTGTCCTTAATGATATCGTCCACCATACCCAGTTCAATAATGGCATAACTGTCGGTACTGACACCGGTATCCAGGAAAAGGTTATGGATATCTTTGAGGCGACAGGTAACATCATTGAGCCGGTATTCACTTTCACCGTTTTTATAAAAACGACGGGTAACAGTTACCGTATTAAATTCTGTTGGCAGGAGGTTTTTGGTATTCTCAAACGTGAGACTTACTTCGGCCAGGCCGCTTGCACTCCTGGTTTTGCTGCCGTTGAAAACGAGCGCTTCGAGGTTCTCACTTCGCAAAGCGGATATTTTCTGTTCCCCGATCACCCAACGGATACTATCGATGATATTACTTTTCCCGCAGCCATTCGGTCCGATGATACCGGTAATACCCTCATCGAAACGTACCACTGTTTTATCAGCAAAACTTTTGAACCCCTTGATTTCTAATGACTTTAATCGCACAGATATAACAATTTACGTGTCTGCGAACATACAGTAAAAGGGGTAGATTTTCTGAACAGGATACGCACCTGTGTATAATCGGTGGAGAATTCATGCCGGTTTCCGGCATTTGCGACACTTATCTAATGTAATTATTTGATAATCAAGTAATTTTATTTGTTTTTGCTTATTAATTTTCAGGTTTGTTAGTGCTGGATTTGTAATTTCCCGCTGCTTTCAGTTTACTACTCATGCGAATTATCTGTACGGTTACCAATGGGCTTCGTTATGACCAGCGCATGCAACGCATTGCGGG
>CAZAOR010000407.1:0-3468 GCA_964486805.1 uncultured Sediminibacterium sp.
GGTGGCCCGACTACGAAGCCAGCTTTGCAATCGACGCCGACGCAACGCACTGGCAACCGCTCCCCTCCCCACCCTCCACAGATACAGACGAACAGCAGCAAGGGATCGGGATCAAGTGAACGGAAGATTTACATGGCGCAAAGGGAGCCGCGGCCCATTCCTTACGTCTCCGCGCACCTACGAACTTCGGTTTGGCGGGAAGCATATAGCGACCGCACAGGAAACGTCTGGAGGATGGTTTTGGTATGGCGGGGAAATAAATACCTCCAGATCGCCACAGCCACTAGAAGACGTAAAAATTTACGCGGTCGCTTACTTCAAGGCTAATCCGCAGGAAATGGACGAGATCACATGACCCTCTACCTCAAAGACATTCTCGCTGCGATTGGAACGCTAATCTTCATCGTGTGCGGGATGATTATTGGATTCTCACTGTCATGACCGCAGCCGTAGATACAAGGGAGAGCGGGGTTCCGACATTCCAGGAAGGCGTTTTCTTTGGAATGGCCGAGGATCACTACCATGCGGTGCCGGCGCTTTCGGCGTCCGGGGTGAAGAACCTGCGCATGTCGCCGCTGGACTTCTACATGCGCGCGCCGTGGCTCAATGCTCACTATGAAGCCGACAATGACGAGCCGGAAGATAGCTTCGCCAAGGTGCTTGGGCGAGCCTATCACAAACGGATTCTGGAAGGCCGCGAAGCTTTCATCGCCTGCTATGCGCCCGCTTTCGATCCATCCGCGCACAAGGGCGCGCTGGGAGGCGCAAGGACATGAAACCGCAATATGTCGCCATGCGGCGAGAAAACAAACCTGAGTGGGCCGATGCGCCTTGGGGCGTGTTCAAAGACATTGGCCACGAAGGGCGCGGGATACTGGTCGCAAAGGCAGCAACTGAGGCCGAAGCTATCCGAGAAGCAGATCGGCTGAACCTGAAGGCCACAGGAATAGGAGATATCCCATGATCCGCCACCTCAGCCAACTCGCAATTTATCTCGGCGAGGGCCTGTTCCTCGTCGGGATCGTCGTCTTCAGCTTCTTTGGTGCCACGGCACTTCTGGCGGTGTTCGGTCCTTAGGAAGGACCGTCACCGTCACATCCCGTCCGCCCGCTGCCCGGTGCAGCGCAAAGCGGAACTCCCGGCACACCCAATCCGCCTTGAAAGCCCCGGCCACCGCAATGCTGGGGCTTTCTGCATCATAGACCGCCCCGCCAAACCACGCCGCAACCTTCTCAGACCCCAATTCCTGTGCCAGCCGCCCCCAGAAGCCCGTGGGATCGTCCTGCGGCACGGGCCGGGTCAAGGCCGCAGTATGTTCGAGACGGGCCTGTGCGGCCTCCAGGAAGCCTTCCCAGCGCCATTGCCGCAGCCACGTCGCCATGTGGCACTTGGGATGCTCGCCCTGGCGCGCCTTGATGCGCCGGATGTTCTCGGCCGTCAGCCATGCCCGGTATTCGTCGATCGCCGCCAGCAGAAGATCCTGCGCCGGCCGGTTGGCGCTGACCTGCTCCCACGCCCGGAAGGCGTCCTTCTTGCTGTCGTTCGGCGGAGGACCGTAGGCCCGGCGCGCCGCCTCGAAATCGCTGGTGTAGGAAACCGGCTTGCGGACTGTCACGCCTCACCTTCCTCTATGCGCGCTCGATTGGTCATGGGGATTCTGGGTTCTTAAAGCCGGGCAGGAACTCGACACCGCATGTCGGGATGATCGCTGGCCTCCACACCATGCCGCAGTGCTGACATGCGTGTGTGTGATGAGGCTTCGTCGCGAAAGGGCCTACATCGATATGTCGCTTGCTACATGCCGGACACCATAGCAGCATCGGGATAATTGTTTCGTCCGCCATCCTCATCTCCCCTTCTGCTGGGGCGGGGGAAGGATGGCACGACCAGCGTCAGTGATACGCCAATAATGTCTGTCGCACGTCACCCATCCGCGCCGCTTGCACGTTTGTCGAGCTGCGTTTTGAGCCTGAGAAGTTTGCGGCCCCAGATCACGCGGTGATGCAACGCCTTCCCAACGAAGCAATTCGCGGAGAAACTTCTCCTGTTCTTCGTTCATCTGCTGCGTTGCTTTTGCTGCCTCAAAAGCCAGTTGCATACCTTGCCCCATGTCACTCTCCCTTGTGTGTGGTGGGGCGGGACTTGAACAGCGACCAATCCCATCGCCAATCGTGCCACTGAATACGAACTGCGTCCTCGATCTTACAAGCGATGCATTCTGGGCGCGTGCAAACTTCGATGAATCGCCCTCTGCGTTCCAGCTTATGAAAGCCGAAAAAGCATAATAGTTTCGCCATCACTCGCGCTCCTTCTGCTTCTCGCTCCCACTGGATGGTTGTGCGGTGTCGGTGGATTGGGGGTGGGAGGCGAGGGCTTCGCGGGCGATCACGCGCAAATCTTCGGCGTTGGCTGTTGGAAAACCAGCGTTATCGCCGGGATCAGGAGCAGCGATCCGCCTCAGTGCATCCACCAACCCGCTCACGTCCTGCGGGGGTGATGATGCGTGGGAAAGGGCGCGCATCGTAGGGTGCGCGAGAATTTCATCGATGGTGATGTCAAGCCTGTCTTCTGGAACTCCGTTCGCCATGACCCACGCGAGCACGTTGCCGATAAACGCCCGCAACTCTCCCTCCCCATGAGCCGGGGGTGTGGTTTGAACTTGTAAGTCCGGCTTACAAGTTGCCGTCACTGAGGCGGAGCGGGCGCGGCGCTTTTCGATGAGGGCGTCGGCCAGCATAAAACAGAAGGCGCGGCGTGAATGTGGGCCGGTGTCACTCCAACCCGACATAGGCCAGCCGACATCGAACAGCGTCTTAGCAATAACTTCCCTATCCCCCGCCTCCTTGTCGGTGGGGGTGGAAGCGCGGGATAGAACCTTCATGGCAACACCTGCCAAGTCTATCCCGCTAAATTCGCCTTCTTCATCACCTGCTCGGACGATGTAATCGTTGAACGCAGTTACGAGTTGCTCGCGCAATCCCACCTCTGTAGAGGAAGGCAATTCGGGTGTGGGGGTGTTGGTCATGGCTTGGTTTCCTTGTTGACGGCCTGACAAATGCGGCGCGCGAGTTTGAGTTTTGCCGTATGCGAACCAGGCATTTGATCGAAGCCGCCCACGGAATAACGACTTCACCCTTCGCGTCCCGAATTTCGATGACACAGACATCAAACGGCTTTGGGCGAAGCGTTGTGTCCAACACGCGCCAAGGAGCTGGGCGATCGCTCATTCTTCATCGCCTCCTTGGCGCGTGACGTTCTCCCCCTTCACGGGAGAGGGTGAGAGAGGAAGGGCGCGGATTTCGTCCGCAAGTCCGATGCGGCGCGCGCACCAGCATCTCGGATTTTTGCATGTGCCTTTTTCAACCAACGCTGCTGCCGCCTCCCGCATCGCTTCCCCACCCACGGAGCATTCAGAGACGGCTTGCTGGATGGTGGAGCGGGAAGAAGCAAGCGATACCTCACGCAACA
>CAZAOR010000408.1:0-2502 GCA_964486805.1 uncultured Sediminibacterium sp.
CGAAAATTGCCGGTTTTTGTCCGTAGAAGCATAGCGCCAGCTACCCAGACTGGGATCTCCCTCCCCGACCAGGCAGAGATCGCCTGCCAAATACTTGCCGGTAATCTTACCGCGATAACCCAATACCGTCTTGTATTGGAACCCTGGTCCCAGTTTGGCAAGCGCAGCAATACTGGTAAACAGTTTCTGACAACTGGCTGGCGCCAATCCTGTTTCTCCCTGTTCATTCACCAGTACTTCACCGGTTTCTGCATCCACCAGGTACAAACCCAGTATGGCATGACGCATCTGTGAATCTGCTTTCAATCGTGAAACAGCCTGCCGCATACGCTGCGGTAAGCTTTGCGCAGATACTGTTATACGCATGAGTAAGAATATCACCAACCAGCCCGCTCTTTTCATATTTGCAATTTACCTTGCACTAAAAATAAGCGGTATATCTGTATGGAAAAAGTTTTCGCATCCATCATCACCATCGGCGATGAATTGCTGATAGGACAGGTGATTGATACTAATAGCGCGTGGATTGCTCAGGCACTCAACGAAAAAGGGATCCTGCTGAAGCACCGGGTAGCAGTAGGAGATATACGGGAAGATATCTGGCAGGCACTTGATGAAGAAAGCAAACAAGCTTCTCTGGTCATCATTACCGGCGGACTCGGCCCAACGGCTGATGATATAACCAAACCCCTGCTTTGTGAATATTTTGACGGCAAGATGGTGGTTGATCAACCCACACTGGAACACCTGCAACAACTTTTTACCCAGGTATTGAAACGCCCGATGACCGAGCGCAATGCCAAACAGGCGGAAGTGCCGGATACCTGCACCGTATTATTGAACAAAAGCGGAACTGCCCCCGGTATGCTGTTCCGGAAAAGGGATACCGTATTTATCGCATTACCCGGCGTGCCGGTTGAAATGAAATGGATCATGACCAACCAGGTATTACCGATGCTCCCATCTCTATTCAAAACCGGCTCGGTACAGCATCGGACCCTGCAAACCTATGGGATCGGAGAATCTTATCTCGCAGACCTGATCCAGGATCTGGAAACTGCCCTGCCGCCGCATATCAAACTTGCTTATTTGCCCAACCATGGCATGGTTCGCCTGCGGCTGACCGGCACCTCAGACAATGCGGATTCTTTGCGGCAGGAATTACTGGCTCATGCTGATTTGCTGAAAGCAAGAATCCAGGACTACCTGGTATCGGATGAAGATATCCCGATGGAAAAAATCGTGGGCAAATTATTGCTGCAATATGGTAAAACAGTAGCAACAGCAGAAAGTTGTACCGGCGGATATATTGCGCAATTGCTCAGTACCCATCCCGGGTCCTCTGCTTTTTTCTGGGGCAGTATCGTGAGCTATGATAACCGCATCAAAGAGGCCTTGCTACAGGTACCGGCCTCCGTGCTGGAAACAGCAGGCGCGGTAAGTGAAGCAACCGTCCGGCAAATGCTGAAGGGGGTTTTAGCGCAGATACAGACAGATTATGCAGTGGCTGTCAGCGGGATATTAGGACCCGATGGCGGAACGCCCGATAAACCCGTAGGTACCGTATGGATCGCAGTCGGCAATGCCACAAGCATTCAGGCACATCAATTTCATTTCCGGTTCGATCGTTTGCGCAACCGCGAACTAACCGCTATGAATGCGCTCAACCTTTTACGTATCTTTATTTTAGAAAATCACTAACAGGTGTTTGTTTTTGCGTTGTAAACAATAGTTTTGCAAACGGTATACTGGCATGTTTCAAAAATGCCTGTTAAAACTTTTGAATTTTATGGCAATTGCTGATCTGGTTATGCCCAAGTTGGGGGAAAGTATCATGGAAGCCACTATCCTCAAATGGCACAAGCATGTGGGGGATAAAGTACAATTGGATGAAACGGTACTCGACATTGCAACAGACAAGGTTGACAGTGAGGTTCCCTCTACCGCAGAAGGTGTCATTACGGAAATATTATTCCAGATCAATGAGGTGGTGCCGATTGGTACGGTCATTGCCCGCATACAGACCAGCAACGGAGAAGTATCCGATGTCCCTCAGCCTGCCGCTGAAATTCCTGTTCCGGAACAACCCCAAACAGCGGGCCCTGCCACTACCCTGGAACTCGCAGAGCACTATTATTCACACAAAGAAGCGGAAGCAGCGGCGGAAGTACCCTTTGCGCCTTCCCAAACAGTGATTACGACCGAACCCCTCCAGGCCAAAACATCGATCAATCGTTTTTACTCACCCCTGGTTCTGAATATCGCCAACAGTGAAGGGATACCCCTCAGTGAACTGGAAACCATACCCGGTACCGGCAATGAGGGCAGGGTGACCAAAAAAGATATCCTGCAATATGTAAGCGATAAGAAAAACGGTAAACTGGCAACACCGCCTGTTGCCTTACAGGCGGGAACTGCACCAATCCAGGCGACAGCCCGGTTTGCGCCAACTGAACATAAAACAACCCAGGCGGTACCCTTGCCGGTTATTGCTGCATCGGG
>CAZAOR010000409.1:0-2773 GCA_964486805.1 uncultured Sediminibacterium sp.
TACTAAACTTCCTGAAGCACTGTCGGAATTAAATAATCTAGTAAAATAAATGCTACCATCTGAAGCCATAAAAAAGTTTAAAGATCTATACAAGAAAAAGTTCGGAGAGGATCTCTCGGATGAGGATGCATCCAGACATGCAAATAATTTAGTTAATCTAATTAAAGTAGTCTATAAGCCGATACCGCAGACAAAGGAATCTGAAGAGCAAGTAAATAAGGCTTACGATATATTATTCGAAGAAGTAGCTAAGCAGAAGAAATAAACAAAAATCGCCCGAAGGCGATTTTTGTTTATTCGATGGTTATCACTTTATCTTTAAGTATTATGCGATTTTTCAAATGAGATAGTATTTGTCGCTTCTCGTCGGTTGCTCCTGATTTTAGGACATGCTTGGCGTAGTTTTTAATATCGAAGTCTTGAAGCTTGAACTCTTGTCTTTCAATTCCCAGCATTGCTTGGAATCTTTGATGCCGCTCAATGTCATCCTTTAGATGTTCTCGTAAACCAAGCTCGTCCATGCTCATCTTATCTATCAACCCGATGATCTGCAGAATCAGGTCTTCTTCTCGGACGTAAGTAATTGGGCAATTAATATCTTTTGTTCGAGTGCATCCATAATAAATGTAGGTTGCTGAACCGCCGCCGGCTAGTCTTTTGTGCTTTTCTTGCGCAGTTACGCCTGATCCGCAATGTCCGCATTTCATGAGTCTGGTAAAGGCAAAGTCTTTTGATAAATATCTGAACTCCCTCTCTCGCTTCATTACTTCTCGAGCACGGAGATATAGATCTTTACTTATCAATGGTTCATGCCTGCCCTTGTACCAATTGCCTGATTTAGCCGGATATTGAAACTCTCCCATGTACAGCGGAGTGCTTAATATTTTCTGCACACTAGAAAGCCAGATCGGTTTTCTGTTCACTGTTTGAAAATTAATCTCTCTGAGCCAGCGATATACTTTTCTGGCACTCCAACCATCATCTCCGACTTTTTCGAACATCTGTTTAATAATAGGGGCACGTTCCAGATCGGGAATGATGTAGCCTTTGCGGTCCGTTCTCATTTCATTCAAGTATCCGGTTGGGGCAGGTGCCGGCCATAGTCCCATTTCGCACTTAGCCCTCAACCCTCGTTTTACGTTCACGCCCTTTTGATCATTTTCCAACTTGCCTTGAGCACCCAAGATCATGAATAAGAATTTCTCACTTGGGTTATTAGTGAATCGTTGACCAAAGGTGCGAATTTCTACTAGAGCCTTCTGATCCAGCAGATCTACTATCGAACCGAGGTCACCAGCATTACGACTTAGCCGATCTGGTGCCCATGTCAGAATCGCATTGAATCGACCGTTGCGAATATCGCCGATCAGTTCATTGAATATCGGCCGTTGACCAGCGGCTTTTGCAGAATGAGCTTCCTGCTTCACTTCAGTGACGTTTAAATGGTCACGTTGTGCCATTTGGAGCATCTCTTTAATCTGACTGTCGATGCTCATAACCTGGCGTTCATCCGAATCGCTCGACTTACGAGCATAAAGGCAATATCGCAAGGAATCGCCAAAAATTGTTGTGTTTTCCATGACAACATTGATGACGCGACCTTGTTGGGTAGTCCAGATGCAAGTTGGTAACTAGCCGCTTTACTTAATATTTGGTCTAAGCTATGAATGGACGCCAAGGTCGATATTTGCTACGATTTCTTTAACAATTCATAGCCTAAACCCATCGAGATAGCTCGGCGGGCATGGCGCAAAAACCAATCAAGAATACTGAACCCGTCGTTCAGGCTCCTTGATTGGTCGTATAGGGAAACCTATACGGAGAGCGAAAGCTCTCGGCCTAGCGGCGGGCTTAGTGTTATAAAAACCCTCCGTCCTCGCTAGCCGAGAGACAATCAATGGAACAAATTATAAAGCAGGAGGAGGGTCTGCAGTACAAGGCAGGTCTTCTCTTTAAAACGAAAGGAGCACTAGTACTAACTCGTCAGTCGCTCAGCTTTGTAGCTAAGAGCAAGAAGCTACTCGAGATTCCACTCAGTCAGATCGTAAGTGTGAATGCTCAGAAAGGTATTGGTAATGGGGTCGATTGGCTACTCATCACCCATAAAGAGGGTGGCAAAGAAAAGAAATCGAAGATCATGCACTTCGGATTCTTCGATGGATTCGGGTTGGGCATTGCTTCTCGCCTGAAGGGTCCATACTTCGCCGCATGGGAAAAATTGATTGATGACACTCGTTTTGGTCATCAATCAAATTCAGGTCACATGAGTGCCGCCGATGAACTGAAGAAACTCAACGATCTGCTCAAAGAAGGTATTATTTCTCAATCTGATTTCGAGAGTCAGAAGAAGAAGCTTTTGGCATAGTTAGAGTAGCTTCTTCAGATCAAGACCTCTCTTCCTCAGATTAGTTTCGAATTTGTCTTCTGGTGGATTCGCCACATCAGATTTCTGATATTTGATGAGAGCTTCAGAAATTCCTCTCTGCGGCTTATATCGCTTCGAGTTGTGAGACAGGAGATATTTTATTGCGCCGAGATCTTGAGCTTTAACTTTAAGCATTAAGGCATGCTCTCCGATATCAGTCATATTCTGTCTCCCAAGGTTAAGTGCTCTGCGTGCAGATTTAGAGAAAGCTTTGTCCTCTTTGATCCATCGGTAATAAGTTGCTCGAGATATTCCAAGCTTAGCGGTTGCAGTAAAGACATTTCCGCTCTTTTCTAATTCCCCAAGCAACTTATTGATGTTGGATTCGTCGATCATTGGATTTTGACT
>CAZAOR010000410.1:0-4664 GCA_964486805.1 uncultured Sediminibacterium sp.
CACGGGGTAACATCACAACCTGCATATCCCGAAGTTAGGTTTTGCCACCCATCCAATCAAGGAGGAAACAGGCAAATAGTAAATATTGGGTATTTTTAATGCATGAAATTCCAGTTCTGGTCTGTTGGCAAACCGCATGAATCCTATATCAGGGAGGGAGTAGAACTTTTCACAAAGCGGATCGTCAACTATTTCCCTGCGGAATGGCTATTGATCAATCCGCCGAAAAATGCAGCTAGCTTGCCGGATACCGCCTTAAAAAAAACAGAAGCAGTGCAGGTACTTTCCCTGCTTCAGCCCGATGATTACCTGGTCCTGTTAGATGAGCGTGGCAAACAATTACAATCGCCCGAACTAGCTGCCTGGCTGCAACAAAGAGCCAACAGCGGTATCAGGCGACTGATCTTCCTGATTGGCGGCGCTTATGGAGTGGACCCGGCCTTGCAAAAAAGGGCTGATTTTACCTGGAGTCTTTCCAAATTAGTGTTTCCGCACATGCTGGTCAGGCTGATATTAGCTGAACAGATTTACCGCGCATGCACCATCATCCGCAACGAAAAATACCATCACTCCTAAAAATCCAGTAATTTACCATGATGCTTTCCGTTACCCTGATCATCCTGTTGCTTACCTGTGTGATTTCATTTTCTGCATTTTCCAATCAGAGGATGCTGGACGAGTTGATTTTTTATCCGCCTGCCGTCACTTATCAAAAGCAATGGTATCGTTTTTTCAGTTGTGGACTGATCCATGCCGATTTCCTGCACCTCGCATTCAACATGTACACTTTTTACCTGTTCGGCAATTTAGTAGAGGGCGCTTTTGGGGAGATATTCGGTGCATCCGGTAAAATACTTTACGGAATTTGTTACATCACAGCGATCGGGGTGAGTTTGCTGCCAACTTATTCGCAGCATAAAACAGACAGCTATTACCGCAGCCTGGGCGCATCGGGAGCCGTATCAGCCATTATTTTTATTGGTATCATCCTCTACCCGACCATGGGTTTGGGTATCTTTCCCATTCCCGTACATATCCCCGCCTTTGTATTCGGTCCGATATACCTGATTATATCGGCTTATCTGTCCAAAAAAGGCGGTGGCAATATCAATCACTCTGCGCATATCTGGGGAGCCATTTACGGCGTGGTATTTATCGTGATCACCGCGCAATTCATGAGCAGTTTCAATCCGATTGCGCATTTCTTCCAGGAGGTCATGGGCTATTTACGGTAACGGAAAACCAGGGCCTCACGGGTATCCGGCAGGATCCGGAAACGATGATCAATCCGCAGGCCGATCACCCAAAGTATTTTTTTATCCGACTCCAGTACCCAGACTTTCTCCTTGTCTGTTTGTGACAATTTCAGATCTGCGAGAAAACGGCTGATCTTTTTTTTCTTGGGCATGCCCAGGGGGTAAAAATAATCTCCCGTCTTCCAGCGCCGGAGGATCAGCGGGAATACCATCTTTGAAGCATCCAGGCAAGCCTCCGATTGCGCATCAGAAATTTTTCCGAATGGATCCGGTATTTTTTCCAAATGGATGGTCCCTTGCGCAACAGCCAGGGATGATTGCCCTTCGTCCCAGATCTGCATTCCCGCCGAATCCGTTTGCAGGGGTGCAAAAATCATCTGCGCCCGGTTTTTGATCAGGCGCCACTGGGCGGAAGCCATATAACTGCTGTTATCGGCATCCAGTAATTTGAGGGCTTCTGTTACCTGGGCTGCATGAAACCCGAATGGCCGGATAAGCTCCCAGGTCAGGGTGTGCAGAGGTTCCAGCGCTTTCCATTGGTTCACAGCTGCCTGCCATTCGTTTCCTTTCGGTACCAGCAGTTTCCGGATCTTTTTTTGCACAGCATCGCGGTAGATCGCGCCTGCTTCCTGGAATCTCAGCAGATTCTGCTGCAGGTTCTCCTCCACCTGCGGATAGATGGATGCTACTTGCGGCAGGAGGGTATTCCTGAAATAATTACGGGTATAGTCCGATGTGGAATTGGTACTGTCTTCCACAAAACCAAGTTCTGCCTGAGCGGCATAAGCCTGCAATTCTTTTTTGCGGAACGGCAGCAGGGGGCGGATTATCTGTTGTGCCTGGTTGAGATACGGAATACCTTCCAGCCCGGCCAGTCCCGTACCGCGAAAAAAATGCATGACCATGGTTTCCATCGCATCGTCTGCATGGTGGGCGGTGAGCAGCCAGGTATTTTGCAGGGAAGGATGCTGATCGGGATCATGCCGGAGTAACTGAAACCACTCATATCGCAGGGCCCTTGCCGCTTCCTGGATTGCGCAACCATGCTGTTGCTGGTAAGCTGCCACATCCACTTGCTGTATCCATACAGGTACCTGGTAACCTGCAGCCAACCGGGTAACAAATTGTTCATCGCGCAGGCTCTCCGCTCCCCTGAGCTGAAAATTCATGTGCGCAATTTCAAAAGGGATACCGGTTTTATGGAGGAGATCCGCCAGTACAACACTGTCCAATCCCCCGCTGACCGCTAAGAGCAGGGGTTGACGGGGTGACACGATCTTTTTGAACCGGTCTTCCCAATGTTGCCGGAAACGCGCCAGTAGGTCCATGGTTTATCGGAAATGGTTTACTGCTTTTTAACTTCTTTGGCCCAACTGTCTTTGAGCGTAACGGTTCTGTTGAACACCGGCTTACCTGCGATATCCTCCCTGTCACGCACAAAATACCCTTTGCGGATAAACTGGTACCGGGCATCAGCCGGATCAGTAAGGATCGCGGGTTCTGCGTAGGCGGTTGGGATGATCTCCAATGAATGCTCATTGATATGATCTTTGAAATCGCCTTCGGCATTGGCCACATCTTCAACTTTAAACAGCCGGTCATACAGTTTGAGTGATACGGGCACTGCGTGGGCGATACTTACCCAGTGAAGGGTGCCTTTTACGTGTATACCGGAAGTATCAGCGCCGCTCCTGCTTTCGGGGAGATAGGTACAGTGGAGGGCTGTGATCTGGCCGTTCTCATCTTTGATCACTTCCTCACACCGGATGATGAAAGCGCTTTTCAGTCTTACCATCTGACCGGGTGAAAGGCGGAAATATTTTTTTGGCGGGTTTTCGAGGAAATCTTCCCGTTCGATATAGAGTTCGCGGCTGAAAGGGAGTTGCCGGTTGCCAGTGGCAGGATCTTCCGGGTTATTTTCCGATTCCAGCCAGGTGATTGCTGCATCAAAATTCGTGATCACGATCTTCAGCGGGTCAAATATCACCATACGACGAAGGGCAACCCGGTTCAGGTGTTCGCGAACGCAGAATTCCAAGAGGCCCACATCAATCAGGTTCTCTCTTTTGGCAACCCCGATGCGGTCGCAGAATTCCCGAATCGCTTCCGCCGTATAACCCCGGCGGCGCATGCCGCTGATGGTCGACATACGCGGATCATCCCATCCTTCCACATATTTCTCATTCACCAACTGCAGCAGTTTGCGTTTACTCATAACGGTGTACGTCATATTCAGTCGCGCAAACTCATATTGGTGTGAGGGGAAGATATCCAGTTCCCTGATCAGCCAGTCGTACAATTCCCGGTGCGGCACAAACTCCAGTGTACAGATGGAATGGGTGATCTTTTCAATGGAATCACTCTGTCCATGCGCAAAATCATACATGGGATAGATGCACCACTTATCACCGGTACGGTGGTGATGGGCATGTTTGATACGGTAGAGGATCGGGTCGCGCATGAGCATATTCGGAGAAGCCATATCGATCTTTGCACGAAGAACACGGGATCCATCCGGAAACTTACCTGCCCGCATATCTTCAAATAATTGCAGGTTCTCAGCCGGCGACCTTTCTGCATAGGCATTCCGGCGGCCGGGTACGGTAGGTGTTCCTTTTTGTTCGGCAATCTCATCACTGCTGCTATCATCTACATACGCCAGTCCCTTATTGATCAGTTTCTGGGCATATGCATACAACTGGTCGAAATAATTGGAAGCATACAGTTCTTCGGACCATTGGAAACCCAGCCAGCGCACATCATCCTTGATACTTTCCACATATTCGGTTTCTTCGGTAGCGGGGTTGGTATCATCAAAACGAAGGTTGGTGGTACCGCCGTATTTCAAAGCCAATCCGAAGTTCAGGCAGATACTTTTGGCATGACCGATATGCAGGTAGCCATTGGGCTCGGGCGGGAACCGGGTGGCAATGTTTTTGTATTTACCTGCTTTCAGGTCCGCTTCTACGATTTCTTCAATAAAATTCAGGCTTTTCTCTTCGCTCATAGCTCAATGTACTTGGATGGCAAAGATAAGGCTTCGCAGGCTGCCTTTCATAAGTCTGCAAGCCCTTATAGCGCTGTGTCAACAGGGTATCGCGACAAAAACGCAGCGGCTGCAGCCATATCGGGCTGTAATATCCGATCGGCATCATTGAAGCGCACAATCTCCCGGAATGCCTGCATCAGTTTTTCCAAAGGCGCTGAACTGCGGGCCGGGCGGCGGAAATCCAGGGCTTGTGCGGCGCTGAACAGTTCAATACCCAGTACTCTTTCGGTATTCTCCACTACCCGCAGGCATTTGGTAGCGGCATTGGCGCCCATGCTTACATGGTCTTCCTGGTTATTGGAAGAAGAGATGCTGTCCACAGAAGCCGGTGTACAGAGTTGTTTGTTTTCGCTTACAAT
>CAZAOR010000411.1:0-4619 GCA_964486805.1 uncultured Sediminibacterium sp.
GCTTAACTCTGATTTGCCATACATGAATACCAGGTTAGCCGGGAATTTGTTCTTCACAATATCCATGCGCAGGTAATCATCCAGTGTACCGGTATCCTTGGTGGCGACATAACCAATAGCGGCGGGATACACTACTTTTCCATCAGTACCCTGGTAAGGCTGGGTGAACTGGATCAGGCGCCCCAATGGATTTTTATTGGCATTCAGGGTAGCAGAATCCTTTTTGGCAGCCGGCGTCTCCGCTTTGGCAAGGCTTGAGAGGGTAGTGGTCTTACCGGAATCGGCTTTATAGACAGTTGCTTTTTTGGCCGTGGTATCTTTCAGTTTGGGAGCTGCGCTGCTGTCAGCCGGTTTGATGCCATCCAGGTAATCCTCCACGGCTTTATCCGCGGCAACCAGCCCGTTCTGCAATTCCTTGCTTTCAAAAGTATACACTTCAAAAAACTGGAGGTTGGCGGTTGACTGCAGGAAATGACGAAACCTTTCCTTATCTCTCACACCCGCCAGAACAATCGTGATATACCCTTTGGCCGGGTCCGGATTGATGTTGGGGGAGGCAACCCCGAACCGGTCAATCCTGGTGCGCAGGATACGATAGGTAGTATTGAACGCGATTCCTGCCTGTTTTTTCAGGTAGCTGATCACGGCATCATCACTGGCATCGTATTTAACGGTACCATTACTGCGGGCAGCAAAGAACGGTGCCAGTTTCAGGGCAGGGTTTACCTTTTTCAGTTGTTCCTGGAACAGGTTGATCAGATCGGCGCTGGTATTGGCCTTGATGGCAACTGCCTGGTCGAGGGCTTTATTGAAATCCGGATCCTTCGTGTAATTCGCCAGGGATTTGATCAGGCCGTCAAGCCCTACTTCCATGGTTACACTCATGCCACCCTGAAGGTCAAGGCCTAACATCAGTTCTTTTTCCTTGGCACTGCCATAGGTAGTCAGACCAAATGCCAGCTTGGTTTCCTTGGTGCTGTCCAGCAATCTTTTCAGACGGTCTCGCTTGATATCACTCAGGGAATCTGCGTATGCGGATTGTAATTCTTTATTGCCGGGATACTTTTCTTCCGGTGTGGGAAAGCGTTTCATCCAGGCAGCAGCCTTCTCTTCCATCGAGCTTTCATGCATTTTTACAAACAGCGTGAAAGAAAGCTGGTACAGGCAGATGAGGATCAAAGCAATCGCAAAAAATCGCACTAAACCTTTCAGTTGCATATGGGTATCGGTTTACAATTTTTTTTAGAGCGGCAAAGATAGGGGAATGAATACGAAAACGAATCAGGAACGAGGCTTCCCGGGATATTTCAGCAAGCAACTATATTAAATAGCATTGTTATATGAATCCGGTGCCGATTGGCTAGCTGTGCCTGTTTTTCCTGGCTTCCAGTTCCCGGAACCGTTGCTCCCGCATCTCCCAGGAAAATTTCCGGTAGAAAAAAGCCATGAACAGGGAGATCAGCAGGATACCCAATAACAATACAAATGAGCTTAACCGGCTATTGGCGACCATGACGGCACGCTCATCCCAACCGCTTTCGAGCACCAATAATATAGCTATACCAATGCAAAGACCAATGGCCAGGCCCACAAAAAAAGGCCGGGTACTGTGCTTTTCCTTTTCCCGGTTCTCCTGCCAATATTGGTAAAACGTTTCGTCCCGCTGATCCATGCCTGCAAATTAAAGGATTCCCCGGGGTTCTGCCCGGTGGAAGAAGAGGAACCTGTAATTTTAATGGATTGTTTATGCGTTCTTTTCAAAAATACCTGCTTGCAGTTTTCCTGGTCGTACTGGTCCTGCACCTGTTTGCCATCCGGCAGGGCTGGCCGGATATCCGTTTTGTTACCAAATTGTCCTTATCCCCTTTGCTTTGCGTGGTACTGCTGCTTTCAAAGCCTGTCCCGGTTCCGGTACTGAATTACCTGGCGCTGATCAGTTCATTCCTGGGTGATTGGCTGCTGACACGAACGGGGGATATTTATTTTCTGGGAGGGATGCTGGCTTTCTTATTGACCCATTTCTGCAATATCATTTTTCTGATACAGTTGCAGGGGAGAAACTTTGTATTCGGCAAAGCAGGAATCCGGGCAGCCGTTTTACTCTGGTTATTTGACCTGTTAATATACCTGCTGCTGAAATCATCACTGGGTATTTTCGAATGGCCGGTTATCCTGTATATCTGTGTGATTTCCGTTTTTGCCTTGCTGGCAGCCACTGCCACGCAATCACCGGATATCGGCAAAGCGGCCCGGAACTGGTTATTGCCCGGTGCGGTATTATTTGTGCTGTCCGATACTTTGCTGGCCCTGAACCAGTTCGGGCTGCACCTGTTGTACCTGGATATGCCCGTGATGGCATTGTATGGGTTAGCGCAAATGTGCCTTACACTCGGCTATATTGCTGTTGCCAGGGATCGGCAGGAAAAAATTACTTTTAACGCCTAAAGGCGTGTGCATGGAGGCTTTTCTGCGTAAAAACATACTGGGGATTTATTGGATCATCGTTGCAGTTTCCTGCTGCCTTTTATTCCTGAACCCGCTGGCAAGCAGCATCTTCGAAGTGTTGTTTGTGCCGGTTTTATTGACTTATCTGTTCATCCAGGATCCCGATATCGGCCAACCTGCTGGTAAATTTATTTTTTATGTCGGGCTCTTCCTGGCATTTATGGGTGATTTCCTGCAGATCGTTATTGATAACCAGTTATTTTTTGTGATCAGTATTATTGCGTACCTGCTGATGAATATTTGCTACGGTATCTGCTTTTACAGTTTGCATCCGCTGCGATCAAAGTCTGCCCCGATTTTTTTGAAAAGCCTGCTTGTATTCGGGATCATCGGTACCGGGGTGTGCTGGTGGTTATGGGGGGTGATTGCTGATTTCCGGCTGGCGGTAATTGTGTATGTTGTAGCTGTGAATCTGGTCATCGCAAGCGCTTTTCATTTATCCACGAATCCCGGTTACCGGCAACTTGCCTACCGGTATATCATCCCTGCCTGCCTGTTGCAGGTGGTACAGAACGTGCTGCTCATATCGAATATGATGTTCTGGGGTTCCAGGCCGGCATTGTATGCCTTCAGCCTGGTACCTTATGCTGCCGTGCAATATCTTTTCGTGAAAGGATTCTGGCATTTGTTCCTGGTGCGGGAAAAGCTTTAGGCTGTTTATCTTGAATTTGTAACGGGGCTTAGTATTTTTTGTGCCAGCCGAATCCGATAGTGCCTGCCAGGCCAACATACCAGGTTTTGGAAATATTGCCAGAGAGTTTTAAACCATAACTACGGCCAAACCCCGTGGGCCTGCCCAGGGGGATCAGCCCATAGTACACATGAAAAGGTCTTTTCTTCTTTTTAAACCATTTGATATTGGCTTCCCATGCGATACCCGTGTTATTAGACTGCAACCAGTTATATTGTGCGGTGCTGTCGAGCCGTCTTCCGAAAAAGTTTTCACTGAGGCCTGCCGAAATAGACAGGGAATGACCTGGCCGGATCCATCTTTTACCATACAGGAGCGAAACCTCCCCGAGGCTTTTATACATTCCCGGTAAACGGATCAGAACGCCTGTCCTGTTAAAATCCGGCGGGGGCTGTAAATCCAGTATCCCGGAAAAACGCACACTGAAAAGGTCGAGCCGGTGCTGGTAATGGAGGCTGCCCCCCAGCGCGAGGCCCGAAATCTGGTCACCGCCTGCTGCTCCGAAAAAACTTTCCAGAAATAAGATCGGGTTCTGTTTTGGAAGGGACGAATCCCGCTGCGCTTTCTGCAGCGGGCAATACAATAGGAGTAAGACCGGCAGGCAGGTGATTTGTTTCATTCCGTGATTGTATGCTGCTAACAGACAATAGAAACCGGATTTATTTTGTTAGCTATTGGTTAACATGCGAAGACCGCCCATAAAAAAACCTGCCATTTTTCAATGACAGGTTTTTGGTATCTATTACATCTACGGGATTAATAACCGCCCATTCCGCCCATATCAGGAGCAGGATGTGCATGTGCTGCTTCCGGCTTGGGTTTGTCAGCGATCACGCATTCAGTAGTGAGGAGCATGGCAGCGATAGAAGCGGCATTCTCCAGGGCTACACGGCTCACTTTGGTCGGATCGATCACACCGGCTTTGAACAGGTTCTCATATACTTCGGTACGGGCATTGAAACCGAAGTCGGCCTTGCCTTCTTTGATTTTTTGTACCACGATAGAACCTTCAATACCGCTGTTGGATACGATCTGGCGCAGGGGCTCTTCGATTGCTCGTTTCACGATCTGGATACCGGTCAATTCGTCTTCGTTTCCGCCTTTCAGTTTTTCCAGGCTTTCCACGGCACGGATATAAGCCACACCGCCGCCGGGTACGATACCTTCTTCTACGGCTGCACGTGTAGCATGCAGGGCATCATCCACCCGGTCTTTCTTCTCTTTCATTTCCACTTCTGTAGCAGCACCAACATACAGTACAGCCACACCGCCGCTCAGTTTAGCCAGGCGTTCCTGGAGTTTTTCGCGGTCGTAGTCAGAAGTTGTATTCTCGATCTGTGCTTTGATCTGGTTTACACGGGCAACGATATCGGCTTTTTTGCCTTTACCGCCTACTACGATGGTATTGTCTTTGTCGATTGTT
>CAZAOR010000412.1:0-3520 GCA_964486805.1 uncultured Sediminibacterium sp.
TAAAATTTCAAGGACCAGGTGGTCCTTATGGGTCAGGGAGAGCAGTAGCCCTTTTGAAAGCAGGTAATCACCGACAAGGATGGCAACTTTATTTTTCCAGAGGGCGTTTACCGAGAAAAATCCCCTTCTTTCGGGCGAATCGTCCACCACATCATCGTGAACGAGGGTAGCGGTATGTACGAGTTCAACGAGGGAGGCGGCCCGGTATGAGCTGTCGTTAACGGCTCCCCCGATGCGGGCACTGAGCAACACAAACATAGGGCGCATCTGCTTTCCCTTCCGCTTGACTATATATTGCATGATCCTGTCGAGCAGGGCAATCCTGCTTTTAACAGCTTCTTTAAAGTGTAGTTCGAACATATTCAATTCGTTCGACAGGATCTTTCTGGCTAAGTTCATATCAAAAATATGCTGCAAGATAGGGGGCTTAGCCACAATAAATTAGCATTATGCAGCGTTAATTCCCCGGTTACGGTCAATACTGGGGAATTACCTGATTGTAATATTTTGGCCCAAAAATTGTGTAAGTGATTCATAATGCATAGTTTTGCCATGTTTCCCCCGTTGATAGCTTATAAATAACTTATTAATAATTACAATTATCTCTTATGGCAAGCAAAAAGTACATGTTAGCGGCGGCACTGATCGTACTGGTACAAACGATCGGTTTGTCCCAGACTGACTGGGGTTGGGATTGGAAAGACACTTCCAAGGTTTCAGTGAAACACATGCCCCAGCACAATGAATTCCTGAACAATCAGTACCCTTATCCTGCAGCACCGAGAAATCAATGGGAATTAGGCTTTGGCGTTGGTTATGCGGCTGTTTCCGGCGATGTTAAGAGCAACGGTGGTTTCGGCGCAAACGTTTCTCTGCGTAAAGCTTTCAGCAATGTATTTTCTTTCCGTACAGGTTTAACAGGCATGTGGGCATCCGGTACACCGAATGCCTATGGCGCTGCGATTGGTCAGGCTGCTTACAAAAATAAGACCTACCAACTGAATGCGGATGTACTTGCTTCCCTAAATACCCTCAGCCACTACCGCGGCAACCCCAAATCCAACATCTATTTGCTGGCAGGTTACAGCCTGAATGCAGCGCAGGTGTTGTATAAGGGCGCTCCCGGCAACCAGCCTGGTGGGTACAATATTTTCTATGGCCAGACCGGCCCTAACGGCGCCAACAGCCAGAATGGTACCATCACCACTTTCGGTGGCGCTACTGTAAATGGCCGTCATGGCTACGCATTGTTCCACGGTCTGGATTTGGGCTTTGGTGTTGCTTTCAAAATGAGCAAGAAAGTAAATATCGGTCTGGAGCAGAAATGGACATTTACTGCACCCGGATATGATTACCTGGATGCCTGGAAAGGTGGCAACAACAGCAACGACTTTTATTCTTATACCAGTGTTCGCCTGAATGTGAACATCGGCAATACCTCCAAGCGTGTTGAACCCTTGTGGTGGCTTAACCCCTACAATTTCATCTACAGCGAGCTGAACTCTCCCAAGCACATGAAAATGCCGAAAGTGGTATTGCCCGATGCGGATGGTGATGGGGTAACTGATCAATTTGATCTGGAGCCCAACACACCGAAAGGTGCACCGGTTGACAGCCATGGTGTTTCCAAAGACACGGATGGTGATGGTGTACCTGATTACAGGGATAAAGAAGTGCTGACTCCGAAAAACTGCTTCCCTGTTAATAATGACGGTATCGGTAGTTGCCCTGAACCGGCTTGTTGCAAAGAGATCAAAGACATGATCGCTAATATGAAGCCGGCTGCTCCCGAGTGCAATATTGGTAACCTTCCCAGTGTTCAATTCAAGAAGAATGCGAAATTGACAACGGCTGCTGAGGCAAGCCTGGCTTCTGCTGCTGCCAAAATCAATGCAAATCCTGCTTGTAAAGTGAAAGTGATCGGTTATGGCGCTTCCAGCAAAAAAGCACAGCAATTAAGCTGGGAACGCGTAAACGCCGTTATCAAATACCTGGTAGAAAAACAAGGTGTTTCTGAAAATCGTCTCCTGTTCGTTTATGCACAGGATGGTGATGCCAATACAGTAGATCTGCAAGGAACTACAGAAGATGGCCCTAACAGCGTACCGGCTCCTCACCCGAATCTGAGAAGCAAAAACTAAGTAAAGTTTTCGTTTTCAAACGAATGGTATAAAAGAGACTGTCTCAAAAGAGGCAGTCTCTTTTATTTTTAGGTCAGGGAAAATTGATAATATACGAGCGGAAACGGAAAACCTGAGCAATCAGGATTGCAAGAGGTCGAAGTGCAGTTGGCTGAAATTTTGGAGAGAAGAGAGTTTCAGATCAGCAGCGCCCCATTTCTCATGCTTGAGCTGTTTGGCATGGGGTACTACAACGCAGGTCATGCGGGCAGCTTTCACAGCAATCATGCCATTATACGAGTCTTCAAAACAAAGGCATTGAACCGGGTCAGCACCTAATTTTTCTGCACAATTCAGGTATACCTGCGGATGTGGCTTACCATAAGGCAGGCCTTCTGCGGAAGAAGTGGCTTGCAGGTATTGACCGATCCCTGTCATTTCAATTGCCAACTCAATCAGGGCGGGTGGGGACGAAGTGGCGAGTCCGATGGACAGTGATTTTGCTGACAGGAATTCAAAAATATATTTGACGCCGGGCATCACGGTTGCTTTTTCGGCAATTTTCCGGAGTACACGCGCAACAATCTCCTCTTCAGCTTCTGCAGCTTTTTTAGAATCAATACCAAAATAACTAAACCACCAACTTACAAATTCAGGTGTGCGTAATCCGGTTGTGGTTGCGTACTGGGCAGGGCTAAGCCTAATGCCATATTGTGCAAATACTTCGGCTGCTGCTTCATTCCATAAAGGTTCGCTATCAATGAGCAATCCGTCAATATCGAAAATAGCACTGGTAAAATTCATAAACTCGGCATATGTTGCAAATGTATGGGAGGTGGTGATGTATTGTATGTAAATGCAAACTTTTCTGCTGATACTCTTGCGGATTCTTTATTTTGCACTATTGCCATTACGATGAAACTAACCGAACGCCTTCGTCATATCAGACTGATCCGCGCACTGGTATATGGTATTGTGGGCATGATTACTTACCCGGGTCTGGTATGGTTTAACAGGCTGCGTATAGAAGGAACAGAGCACCTCCGGCAGTTGCCTCGGAAGAATGTACTTTTTGTTAGTAACCACCAGACTTATTTTGCAGATGTGATCACGTTCATCCATATTTTCTGTGCTGTTAAATGGCGTAAGCGTAATCAATTGGGGATTCCTTATTACCTGCTGAATCCTTTCACCAATGTTTATTTTGTCGCAGCCGAAGAGACGATGAATGGAAGTTGGGTCAGCCGGTTCTTTAAATTAGCAGGAGCCTTAACTGTGAAACGAACCTGGCGTGCCGGGGGAGCGGATGTGGAACGTCCGCGGGATGAGGTTGATACGCAAAAAATTGATCAGGCATTAAAAGGGAGTTGGGTGATCACTTTTCCGCAGGGTACCACCAA
>CAZAOR010000413.1:0-6207 GCA_964486805.1 uncultured Sediminibacterium sp.
TAACCCTGTGTAATAAAAAGTTTTTGCGAATGCTGCTGGGCAAGTATCTCCTGCAGGTTATGGCGAATGGCCGGCAGGGAGGGTTCTTCATTTGCATCAATGCGCATGAATTCCAGGGCAGGTATCAACGCATGCGCAATACCGGCTTCTTCCAGGTAACAACTGAAGAGCTTGGTGCTCATCAGCTCTCCCTGGGCTAAAATATCTTTGTTCAGCGCATCACTGAATGAGATACGCAGGATGATCTGCAGAAATTCGAAATGCTCTGTTACAATGCGACCGGCTTTTTCCAGCAATGGCGCTGTTTTTAACAAGCTTTGGATAAAGCTGCGGTAATGCAGTTCCAGCGCATCAATCTTCTGCTTCGCGGCTTCCCGGTCGCTTTTGGCCAGGCTGTTACTGATGTCCACCAGGGCATTGGTGGTCCCGCTGAGGGCACTTAATACCACAATTTTCGGTTCCTGGTCGCGGGTAATCAGATCCGCTACCTGGTGCATACGCTCGGGCTTACCGACACTGGTTCCGCCAAACTTCATGATTTTCATGGACGCAGAAAGATTTAATACATGTAAAACGCTGCAAATGTACATGCAGCATCGCTATCCACCGTTAGTATTGAAAAGATTTAGTCTGCGGGATCGATAGACTGCTTATAATACCAAACCGAAACGCTCGCCCAGGCTTTTCAGGTCTTCCGCAACGCTTTGCAGCAAGGGGATGCCCTTTTCGAGGCGTATGGCGGTTATTTCTCTTTCCGGATCACCGGGGATATAAACTCTGTCATGCCCTTCCGCGGGTTTGGCAGATCGGAACCGGGTGATCCATTGGTCCATCCGGCGTTTAAACTGATCAGCCGGCTGAAATGCATCAATCCGCATAGCGCCAAAAAAATGCCCCAGTCCCTTGCCGGGCATGTTTTCCGGCATGGGCACGTAAGCAGGAAAGGGTGGTGCCCAGGGGCCAAATGATGCCCCGCTCAACACACCGGAGAAGATATCTACGATGCTGCCCAAAGCATATCCTTTATGGCTGCCGTGTTCCCGGTCACTGCCCAGGGGTAACAATGCACCCTGTTTTTTTAAGATATGTGCATCTGTACTGGCATGGCCCTGCTCATCCTGTACCCAGCCGAAGGGTGCCGGTTCATTTTTGCGCTGCAGGATTTCCAACTTACCGTTTGCAGCGGTTGTGGTAGCAAAATCTGCTACAAAGGGCGGCTGTTCGCCGGCAGGTATCGCAACAGCGATTGGATTAGTACCCAGCATTCTTTCCACGGAATAAGTAGGCGCCACCAGGGCACTGGCATTGGTCATGGCCATGCCGATCATGTCTCTCTCCAGGGCCATCATGGCATGGTAACCCGCAATACCAAAATGATTCGAGTTACCGACCGTCACCCATCCAGTACCGGCTTGTTCCGCTTTTCGAATGGCCAACTGCATGGCAAAAGGCGCCACCACCAGTCCGAGTCCGGCATCGCCGTCCACCACCGCAGTTGAGGCCGTTTCATGTACCACACGGATTGCCGGTGCGGCGTTTATCCTGCCTGCTTCCCATAATCGTACATATCCCGTGAGGCGGGCAATACCATGACTGTCAATCCCCCTGATATCTGCAGATAATAAGACCGCGGTTGCTGTTTCTGCATCCGTATCTGCACATCCCATGGCCTTGAAGATGGATAAGGTAAACCGGTAAAGTGTGTCGTAAGAATACTGTTGCATAAAATTTACTGAAATGGCATTCGAAGGTAGCCCAAATTAACCGCCTGTCCTTATCCCGGCCAATGGATCAGGATCCGGAATACCCAACATGAAAAAGGAGGCATCCGGTGCCTCCTTTGTGGAAATTCGTTTGCGGTATTCACTCAGAACGGAAGATCATCCAGGGGTTCTGTTAATTCATTCGCAGCAGGTGTTTGCGCAGAAGGAGCGGATGTATAAGCCGGGGGATTATAATTCCCGGTGCCGGAACTGCTCCCCCCTTCCGAAGTCCTTGTGCCCAGTAACTGCACAGATAATACCCGCAGGGTAAGGGAAGCGCCATTGCGGCCATCCTGGGTAGTATAGGTTCGTACATCGGGTTGTCCTTCGGCATATACCTGTGTGCCTTTTTTCAAATAGGGTGCTACTGCTGTCCGGTCAGTCCAGTAAGCACAGTCGACCCAGGTCGTTCTTTCTTTCTGCGTACCCTGGGCATCCCGGTATTTCTCGGGGTGTGCTACCGTAAAATTGATCACATTTTTTCCGTTCACTGTATTCACGGTGGCATCTCTTCCCAGATTGCCAATTACCTGTAACTTAATCATAACGCATTTATTTTGGTAAATATCTGACAATTGCCTGTTCGGGAAGCCCGTATTTGCCGCAGGGGGATAACTTTATGACTGTCTGCACCGGATACCCGGCCCTGCCGGGAATCATCTTTCTTGTTAGCTGTACCTGATCTAATCTCCTGTTTATCAGTTATTAAAATATAGTCCGGCATTTTTTTCAGCTTTCGTAAACCCGGCAGGACCGCTTATAGCCTCAAAGCAAAGGATTCCCTGTAATTTTGCAGCTTCGTTTAACAGGTATTATCTATGTCGGCAAAAGGAAAAGTGTTGGTAGCGATGAGCGGCGGTATTGACAGTACCGTAGTGGCTTTAATGCTGCATGAACAAGGTTATGAAGTGGTAGGCATTACCATGAAGACCTGGGATTATGCCAGCAGCGGTACCAGCAGCAAAGAAACCGGCTGCTGCAATATTGATTCTTTCAATGATGCCCGCCAGGCAGCAGTACATCACGGGTTCCCCCATTTCATCCTCGACATACGGGCAGAGTTTGGTGATTTTGTGATCGAAAACTTTGTGGATGAATACCTTGCAGGCCGTACCCCTAATCCCTGCGTGATGTGCAATACCCATATCAAATGGCGGGCGCTCCTGAAGCGCGCCGATGCGCTTGGCTGCGAATTCATCGCTACCGGCCATTATGGGAATATACGCCTTCACGAAAATGGCAGGTATGTGATCAGTAAAGGCCTGGATCCTACAAAGGACCAGAGTTATGTGTTATGGGGATTACAGCAGGATCTGCTCAGTCGCACCCTGCTGCCGCTCGGTGGTTACCACAAATCAGAGATTCGCCAAATGGCGGTTGATTTCGGCTATCCGGAACTGGCCAAAAAAAGCGAGTCGTACGAGATATGTTTTGTGCCCGATAACGATTACCGGGGGTTTCTCAAAAATCGTGTGCCCGGACTGGAAGAGAAAGTAAGCGGTGGCTGGTTTGTTGACCGGAATGGCAACAGGCTTGGTCAGCACAAGGGCTACCCTTTTTATACCATCGGCCAGCGCAAAGGATTGGATATTGCCCTGGGCAAGCCTGCCTATGTTACTGCAATCGATCCTGCAAGCAATACCGTTGTTTTAGGCGATGAATCGGATCTGGATCAGAATGATATGCTGGTCGGCAAACTGAACTGGATCAAGTATGAAGGTGTGACGGATGGCATGGAAGCTGTTACCAAAATACGCTACAAAGACAAGGGCGCAATATCTGTTTTATACAATGATGCTGCTGGCATCCGCACACGTTTTTTTGAAAATGTGAAGGGTATCGCGCCCGGACAAAGCGCCGTATTTTATGAAGGAGACGATGTTATTGGCGGCGGCATCATCCAAAGAGGTGCATTGGTATAATATTTCCCTACTGCTTCTGTAACAAGGCACCGAAAAGTGTATCCGCTTTATCCGCATATCCATGCCATAATACCTGCTGTAATACCGACCATCCGGCCTCTGCGGCGATCTTCTCTACCTGCATTTCATTTTCTGCTGTGAATACCGAGCAGGTTGCATACAACAGATAGCCGCCCGGTTTTACAAAGGGCAATACGGCTTTCCATATCTGCTCTTGCAAAGCAGCATATTCCCCGATCTGCTCTTCCCGGAAATAAACCAGTTGCTCAGGGGTGCGCGACCAGGTTCCGCTGCCGCTGCAGGGAACATCGCAGATCACCAGGTCGAACATACCGGTAGGCCGGGGTGTACCTGGTTTCGATAGATCGGTGACCATCGTTTGATAGGACCCCATGCCTGCTGCTGTAAATCTTTGCCGGAGATTTTGCAGAACGGATGCACGCAGATCCGATACCAGCAAGAAAGCAAGCGGCAGTTTATCCCTTACAAGTATGGATTTTCCGCCGCTGGCAGCGCAGGCATCCCAAACCCGCAGCGGTTCATCCATAGGGATCATCTCCAGCAGGCTTCCTACCCGTTGCGAACTGTAGTCCTGAATCACTGCTTGCCTGATCAATGCCACTATGCCATCCAGCTTGGTGGTATTAGCCAGCGCAAGACACTCACCGGAAACAGAGCGGAAAGCAATACCAGCCGATGCCAGCTGCGCTCTCACAGTTTGTTCGTATCCCGGCCGTATGCGGATAAAAAGATCCGGCTGCTGCAAATGGGATCGATTGAAAAGTAGATGATCCATCCCCTGGCTGAGTTGCTCTGTCCAGGGAAATATGCGATCCGGATAAAATCCCCGTATGGTCTGCTCCAGCCATCGCAACCGTTCTTCCCTGCCGGCAGGGTATATCGCCTGCCAGGATACCGGAAAAAAATCAGCCGGAGGTCTGGGCTCTGCCAGCAGTAAAGCAGCCTGTAAACGGCTTTCTGCCGGTAAACCCGCAGTCGCATGACCCAGGCGGAAATAGGCATAACAGCCATGGGTGATCCATTTACGATCCCTGGAACCATGTTTTTTGTGCCGGGTAAAATATTGTTTCAGGTAATACGCCAAGGGCATGGAACCGTCATATCCGCGGATAAGCTGCAGGGAAGTTTGAAAATACGCGGACCAGTACATCAGTATGCACAATTATTGAAGGCTGCCAAATATAGGGATTTCAGGAAAGGCCTGCCGGCAGATCCGTGCTTGGATTACCTGCCATGAAACTAACAATTTGAAGCCAACCAACCGATCCTGGGAAGCAATCAGCGCCATTTGTCACGAGTATCCTTGCAAGAAAACAAGCATCCTGATCTATCCTGGAAGAAACCGCCGTAAACAGAGGATGGTTATGGAACCTCACGCCGAATCCAAACAGCCATAAAAGTTTACAATTCCAGCAAGGTCTTCACGGGATCTTTTCCAAACAGCAGCAATTCAGGATTTTCCAGTAGTTCTTTTACACGTACCAGGAAACTTACACTTTCCCGCCCGTCAACGATGCGGTGATCATAACTCAAAGCGAGATACATCATGGAGCGGATCACTACCTGCCCATTGATGGCCATGGGACGTTCCTGTATTTTATGCATCCCCAGTATAGCGCTCTGTGGAATATTGATAATAGGGGTACTCATCAGGCTGCCAAATACCCCGCCATTGGTGATGGTGAATGTGCCGCCCTGGAGTTCTTCTGCACTCAGTTTACTGTCGCGTGCTTTACCTGCCAGTTCCACTACTTTCTTTTCAATTTCTGCCATGCTCAGGCTTTCCACATTGCGCATAACAGGCACGGTCAAACCTCGAGGAGTGCTGACGGCAATGCTGATATCGGCATAATCATGGTACACGATTGCATCGCCGTCTATATAAGCATTCACCGAAGGCCATTCTCCCAGTGCGATGGCACAGGCTTTGGCAAAGAAACTCATGAAGCCCAGGTTAACGCCGTGTTGTTCCTTGAATTTGTCTTTATATTGTTTTCTGGTTTCCAGTATCCGGGTCATATCCACTTCGTTGAAAGTGGTGAGCATGGCGGTGGTGTTCTTGGCTTCTACCAGGCGGCGGCTGATCGTACGGCGGAGATTGCTCATTTTCTCCCGGCGTACTTCCCGGCTATGCAACTGGTTACCGGCATACGCCTGTTTACCGGGATGGGCCAGTGCTTCCAGCACATCCTGCTTCAGGATCTTACCGCCGCTGCCGGTTGGTTTGATGGCAGTAGGGTCAACTTTTTTATCAGCAATCATTGCCGAAGCAACCGGTGTTGCTTTGATATCGTTGGGCACCGATACAACCGGGGCCTGGCTTTCTGGCGCCGGTGCAGATTTGGGTGCGGGTTGGGTTGCGGCAACGGGCGCTGGTGCTGCCATGCTTGCGGCGGGCTTCTCGGCGGTTTCGTCAACCTGCGCGAGCACATCGCCGATTTGCAGGGTATCCCCTTCATTGGCCAGGTGTTTCAGGACACCTGCTTTTTCGGCATTCACTT
>CAZAOR010000414.1:0-9213 GCA_964486805.1 uncultured Sediminibacterium sp.
ATTCGGCTTAGGAATAAAACAGCAGCAATATTTATCCAAACTCATATTGAACGGGTTCTTAGGAAGTTGGCTGAATTATTGTAGGGTATTTTCGGCTTCCTGTCTATCATCTACCTGCAAAACAGGAAATTCCGTTAATATCATCTCCCTAATCCACTACCTCATACATGTGTAAGGGCTCCTGTTTGTTTTTGACGGCTACTTCTCCAATAGGTCGGCAGTTGAAGGATTCCTTTACTTTTTCATAGGCTTCTTTGGTGATGACGATTTGCCCGGCTTTGGCGGCTGATTGTAAACGGGCCGCTGTATTTACTACGTCTCCCACCACCGTATAATCGAGCCGGCGCAGGTTGGCAGAGCCGATATTGCCGGAAATCAGTTCCCCCATATTGATACCGATGGATACCTGCGGTGCAAAGCCAGCCACTTCACTGTCATAGGCTAATTTCTGTATCTGTGTGCGAACAGCTAAACAGGCATCGATGGCCCGGTCTAACTGGTAATCCCCGCGGAACACCGCCATGATGGCATCACCGATAAATTTATCCACATGCCCCTTCTGTGCAATGATCTCCTTGACCATCACATCAAAATACCGGTTCAACATTTTTACAACGGTGTCGGCGGGTGAACTTTCTGTAATGGCCGTAAATCCGCATATATCAATAAATACCACAGTGGCTGTTACCGTTTCATTTACCAGCAGCGACTCTTCAAATTGCTGGCTGTTCATGAATTTCAGCACGGTTTCGTCTACATACATCCGGAGAATATTGTTTTCCTTGATGGCCTGCAGGGTTTCATTCAGTTGGGCCACATGTTTGATGGTTTTTTCAATCGTGAGTTCCAGGTCTTCAAAATTGACTGGTTTGCAGACAAAATCAAAAGCACCCTTGTTCATAGCACTCCGGATATTATCCATATCTCCATAGGCCGATACCATCACCGTTTTCAACAAGGGTTTGGATTCGTTCAGTTTACTTAGCAAAGTAAGTCCATCCATTTCGGGCATATTGATATCACTGAGTACCACTGATATATCCGGATGCTGCTCAATTTTCCGGATAGCTTCATTCCCGTTCATGGCGAACAGGAATTCATATTTCTCCTCCCTGATCTGCCTCCTGAATTTCTGTTTGATCAATGTTTCCAAATCAATCTCATCGTCCGCTACTAAAATCTTCGCCATTACTGAATTTTTAATTTTTCTTTCAAAAGTGAAAAGTCAACCGGTTTGGTTAAAAAGTCGTCTGCACCAAGCCTCATCGCCTGGTTATAGTTTTCCGCGTCTCCATAAGCGGTAATCATCATGACTACGGGAGGAGGTGTGTGGTATTTGTGTTTGATCTGGTCCAGAAGTTCCAGACCGCTCATACCGGGCATATTGATATCCGATAAAATCAGTACGGCTTCGTGATGATTGGCGTTCAGGTACTCCAGCGCCATTTCACCTGATATCGCAAAAGCAAAATCAACCAGTCCATCGCGTATTTCCTTCCTGAATTTCTGCTGGAAAAGATTCTGCATATCCTGTTCATCGTCTACTACCAGAATTTTCATAGTGCGGTATTTATATTTTTAAGATTGCTGAATAGGTAATACCACTTTGAATTCTGCTGATTCCCCTTCAACGGTACTTACCAGCAGCTCGCCATGGTGTACTTTGGTTACAATGTCATAGCTCATCGATAAGCCCAGACCCGTTCCTTCGCCGGTTGGTTTGGTGGAAAAGAATGGCTGGAAAATCTTGTCGATCACTTTTTGTGGGATGCCCAGTCCATTGTCCCGGACTGTGATGATGATTTTATCCTTTGTTCTTTTGGTGCCTACAAATACTGTAGGCACATATCCTTCTATACCTTTTTTCTTCTTGTCGGTTACCGCATAGAAAGCATTGGTGATCAGGTTCAGGATTACCCGGCCGATATCCTGTGCCACAATATGGATGGTCCCGATATTTTCATCAAAATCTGTCTGCATGGTGGCATTGAAGGATTTATCCTTGGCGCGCAGCCCATGGTAGGCCAGCCGTAGGTATTCATCAGCCAGGGTGTTTATATTGGTAGGTTCCTTGGTGCCGGTATTGTTGCGGCTGTGTTGCAGCATACCTTTTACGATGCCATCTGCCCGCTTGCCGTGAAACGTGATTTTTTGCTCGTTCTCCTTGATATCCTGTGCCAGGGTTTTTATTTCTGCCAGATTACCTTTTTCAATTTCCTGTTGCATTTCTTCAATCAGTTCTGTATTGACTTCTGAGAAATTATTGATGAAATTGAGCGGGTTTTGAATCTCATGTGCTATCCCGGCAGTCAGTTCTCCCAGGGACGCCATTTTCTCAGACTGGATCAACTGGGTTTGGGTAGCTTTCAGGTCTTCCAGGGATTTCTGTAACTGTGCGGTCCGATGGGCCACTTTTTCCTCCAGTATGCGGTTCTCTTTTTGCAGCATCCGGGAACGATAAAAAACGTAAGTTCTTAGTGCTACAAAACCCAATAAGATATAAATGAAATAAGCCCACCAGGTACTGTACCAGGGTGGTGAAATAGTAAAACTGAATGCCGCAGGCTGGCTCCATTTTCCGTTCGGCTCTCTGCTGCTTACTTTAAAAGTATAATGGCCAGGGGGCAGGTTCAGGTAGTTTTCCGATATGGTATTGGCGGTAGGAGCGCTCCATTTTTTATCAATTCCTTCCAGTATATACGCGTACCAGGTAGTGTCACGCCTCCCAGCATTGGCCTGGGCATACTGAAACTGCAGGTAGTTACTGGTATAGGGAATAACGAGATTTACAGGCATGTTATAGGGTCCGGTAACACTGTCCCATTGCAGGGCGGATATACTGGTATAGCCTGTATGCAAAGGTTTTTGGCCCTTTGCATAAAACGAATCGCTTGTCCATAAGGTATCACCGAAAACAGGGAAATGCGGATCGGTAAAAAGCTGGTGGGCTGCCATTATATTCAGGCCTGTTATATAGGTAGGAAAACTGTCTGTCTCTATTTTAAATTCCGGGATGATTGACATGCCGAGGTCTCCCCAAAGAAAATGACCATCTTTGGTGATGCCGTCTGTTGCCCAGGCGTTGGCTACGGCCCTGTTCAGGCCTTCTGATTTATGCAGGGTTTCTATTTTCCAATGTTGGGCACTGGTATCCGCCACATGTGCATACGCAGGTATTGGCGCTGTGATAATATTGACCGCCCTGTCTGTTGCAGCCAATACGTTACCCTGGTACAGGAGCAAGGATAACACCCGGTTGCTAGATAATCCTTCTCTGGTGGTGATGGGTGTGATCGTTGACAAGGTATTGTCTACTACATAGATCCCTTTATCACTGCTGATCCACATACGACCATAGGTATCCTTCAGGATTACTTTGCTGCAAACATCTTGGAGGCCCGGTTGGTTGTTCAGGTTTAAAAGAATATCTGTGGAATGATCTAGTACATCCACCCCTTTTGTGTTATTGGCAAACCAGATCCTGCCTTTATCATCTTCTTTTACATCCAAAATCGTATTATCGCTCAGTCCCAATGATTTATCGGTATGCAGGATCCTGTTCTTTGCAGAATCGAACAGGTCAATCCCGCTGCTTGGACCGGTAATCCAGGTATTACCTGCTTTATCAGGAAATACGGAATAAACCGTATCATTGACCAGTCCTTCTGCCTTGCCCATGTGTTCCAGTGTTTTGCGAACCGGATCAATGATATCCAGCCCCCCATCGGATGTTACCCACATCTTCCCATACAGGTTACTGAAAGATTTGACAAAGTTGTCACTGAGCCCGTTTGCTTTGGTGAAACTGCGGATCTGGTTCTTTTCCGGATTGATGACCCTTAAACCTTTGTCTGTCGCTACCCAGATATTGCCCGTGACGTCCTGCATGATACTGATGACCTGTGTGGAGCCGAACATGCGCGTGGATACCGCGTTTTGGTCGATGATATTTAATCCGAAATTACCGCCCAGCCATATCCTGCCCTGCACATCCTCTTCAATACTGATATTATTTTCGCTGCTTATTCCGTCTTTTTGCTGTAAGGCCCGGTACTGCTTATGTGCCAGATCCAATATCAATATGCCGCCTGCCTCTGTCACCCATAATTGATTATGGCTGTCAAAAAACAAATGGAATTTATATTGTTGCCCCACACCCTGGGCTTCCGTGTAATGTTTTATTTTTCCTGCTTTCAGATCTATTTCATTTAGACCCCCGCTTGGGCTGCCAACCCAGATATGACCATTCTTATCTTCGTTAATTGCTGTGAGGGTATCTGAGCATAATCCGTTTTCTTTTTTGATATATTGGATGGTCCCCTTTTCCGGATTGATAAAAGTCAAACCATTCCTGCCCCCGGATATCCAGATATTTTTTTGTGAATCTTCCAATACCTGGAAAGCGGTGGTATCAGCCAGTCCGTTTTTAACCGATAAATTCCGATAAGTACCGGTTTCTGGATTTACGATACTTACAGCTTTGTCGTTTTGGTTATAGAACCAGATATAGCCATGCTGGTCCAGGGACATTGTAGTAATATTATTCCGGAATCCGCCCAGCATATTGGAAACGGCGGAAGTTCCTTTCTTCGGATCAATTACGCCGAGGGTATTATCAGTTTTTACATACCAAATCCTTCCTTGCCTATCTTCCACTACGCCGCCGATGATACCCAATACTCCCAAATCCCGGAACAGGGTCCTGACCTGTTGTCCGTCATAACGGAACAGTCCTTCTTTCGAAGCAACCAGCATTAAACCGTCTTTGTCCCGGTGCAGGTGGGTCACAAAGGAGGCAGGTAATCCCTGGGCTTGACCCAAATCTGCTATCGAGATCGATTTGTTTTTTTGCAGTACGGGCTTCAGGGCATTTACCGCAGGGATGGCAGGAAGCAGGGTTGTTTTAAATTGAATTTTTTTGGAAGGAAGGGCTGCCAGGTCAATTTTTTTCTCAGGAATACTATGGATGTCAAAATTGATTTCATCCGGTGCTTTGAGGAAGGGCTGGAAACGATTGGAATCATAGGTTAAAGCAGGCGAAGCCTCCATATCCAGCTTTTTCAATACAGGGTTTACCCCACCCTCGCGGACAATTTTCCACTTCACTTTTGTTGGTTTATTGAAAACGAGCGGGGCACTAACCGGTTGTGCATATCCCAGATCCTTTTCCGGAAAAGGCACTTCCCGCGAATTGTTGCAGGCAAACGGGAGTGTGCAAATGCCAATAACCGGCAATAGCTTCTTACTGAAGCGCTTGAATGGATTCATAAGCTTAGCTTGGGGATGATTTTAAAGGTAGCGAAATAATGAATCGGGTGTATTGGTTCTCAGCTGTTTCCATGCTTAACTCCCCGCCATGTGCTTTTACAATATCATAGCTCAATGACAACCCCAGCCCTGTTCCCTGCCCGGTTGGTTTGGTAGTAAAGAAAGGCTGAAAGATTTTTTCTTTGATGGTATCGGGAATGCCGTTTCCATTGTCTTTTACAGAAATGACGATACTGCTGTTTTGTTTTTTTGTGCTGATGGTTACAGATGGCTGATAGCTTTCTCCTTCGGGGGTTCCGGTTCCGCTTTTTCTTTTTTCATCTACCGCATAAAAAGCATTGGTGATCAGGTTAAGGATGACCCTGCCTATGTCCTGGGGAACAATATTGATTTTGCCAATACTTGCATCGAATTCTGTTTTCAGCACTGCATTGAAACTTTTGTCCTTGGCCCGTAATCCGTGATAGGCCAGGCGCAGATACTCATCGCATAGTGCATTAATGTCTGTTGACTCTTTTGCACCGCTGCTGGCCCGGCTATGTTGCAGCATTCCTTTTACTATGGCATCTGCTCTTTTGCCATGGTGGTTGATTTTTTCTTCATTCTGGATCACATCCTGGGCAATTGATTTTACTTCTGTCAGATGGCCCTTCTCGATTTCCCCGTTCATTTCGGCTAACAACTCTTTGTTGATTTCAGAAAAATTATTGACAAAGTTCAATGGGTTCTGGATTTCATGGGCAATGCCGGCAGTAAGTTCGCCGAGGGAAGCCATTTTTTCAGCCTGAATCAACTGGGCCTGGGTAGCCTTTAAGGTATCGAGGGAATGGCTTAATTCTTTATTCGCTTTATTCAGTTCGCTGGTTCGCATAGCCACTACTTTTTCAAGCTTTTCTTTTTCCATTCTTGCGGAAGCCGTTCTCCACCGGACCAGCAACCAGGCGAGCAGCAACAGGAGGGCCAGGCTGAGGATCTTGAACCAAACTGTTTCGTAAAAAAAAGGCGCTATGCTGAACGCATAGCTGGCGCCCGTAGTATTCCATAAACCATCATTATTACAGGCAATTACCTGGAAAGTGTATTTACCCGGGCCAATATTGGTATAAAACGCTTTTCTGTCTCCTGCCGCACTGATAAAATCCTTATCATACCCGATCAGCTTGAACTTGAATTTTACTTTTTGCGGTGCAACCAGGCTCAGGCCGCTATAGTCAAAAACAAACCGGTGATTGCCTGGTTCGATCAACTTGCTTTGAGTTAAATCGATCGCGGTATTATCGACCAGCATCCTGTTGATGGTGACAACAGGCAGCACGGTGTTTTTTTGTAATTTATCTGGATCAACCTCCAATAAACCACCGAAAGTCTGGATCAGCAAGCGTCCATCCGGCGTTACTGCGGAATGGCGGGCTCCCACACATTGCCTGTTCAGCATGCCATCCCCATCATCGTAGAGTTGCCAGTTGATTTTGGGGATCTGTTTATCGAGATACGCATTTAGTTCCTGTTTTTGGGCTCGGATCAATCCATGATTGGAGGGAAACCATACATAACCTTTGCGATCCGGTATAAATTGAAAAAGTGAATTTTCGGGCAGACCGGAACTGAAATCAATATGCTGGATCAGGTCGTTTCGGAGCCTTGCCAGACCGGATTGTGTGGTAAACCAAACAGTGCCATCGGGGTCTTCATAACTATTAAAAACACCGAGGGCCTTGAGGCCGGATGCATCGGTGAAATAGGTGGGATTGCCCCCGGGGTCAATCTCTATCGCGCCCTTGTTATAGGAGGTAACCAACCAGTTGCCATTTCGGAGTTTTCGGATCGAGCTGATAAATAAGGCACTGAAATCTATCTTGGGTAAATTGAGATAGGTTAATTCATCCTTTTTATTCAGGAATGCTATGCCGCCGTAGGCTATGCCAAACCATAGCTGATGTTCCTGGTCTTCGAACACATACCTGGGCTGTGCAATACCTTTCAGCTGGAACATTTTTTCGCCGCTTTTAGAGATACGCAGCAAAGCCTGCGACCCGTAACAAACCCAGACATCGTTTTTAGAGTCCCGGAACATGAAATTCTGTTCAGAAACAAAATGCTGTAAAGCTTTGTTCCTGAATACATAGGGTTTTACCTGTCCATCAACTATTTCAGCCAATTTACCTCCTGAGCCCACCATATAATGGTTATTATCCAAAACACAGACGGCAGAAACTTTGTCTGCCGCTAAACCGTCTACTCTTGAATAATTGATGAATTTACTATAGCTCAGTTTGATCAATCCCTTGGCAGAAGAAAACCAGATATTGCCTTCCCGGTCTTCAATCAGATTATTCATCGACTGGGCTAACAGGGGTTCTGTAGCGGGATAAAAAGCAAACCGCTCCGCTTTCGGACCCAGATAGGCCACTCCTTTCGCCGTTGTTACCCAGATGCCATTCCGCCGGTCTTCCAATATGGATCCGGTGGAACTGGCCGAACGCATGAAAGAAATCTTTTCCATTCCCGGGAAAGCCTGAAATGATTTGCCATTCCAGATAAATAATCCGTTCTCCGCCACCGCCCAGCTTCGGTTCCTGGAGTCGACATAGAGGTCCATTACTTTTTCCGGTGAAAAGCTTCCGGAGGGGCGGACTGTTTCTAATTTACCCCCGTCTAAATGTTTAAAATAATCGCGTCCCAATAACCATAAGCCTCCTGATTGTTCCATTCTGGGTTGTAAAGCCAGGATGATTTTATGACTGAATAAGGAGTCCGTTTCAACGGAATTGATTTTTTTATAGCTTTTTGTTTGGGTATCAAATAAGATCATCAAATCACTTCCCCTGCCGGTAGACAGTAAGAGTTGATCATGGTCAGATTTGCCGATCAGGAACAAGGGTTTCGTGTACTGCGTATAGGCATTAAAAACACCTTTTTTATAGGACAGGATACCGCTGTTCGGCGTTGGTATCCATAAGGTACTGTCACTGGTTTCACACAACAAAGATTCGATATTGTCCGTCTTCATCAGCGGCACTGTCCGCGAATTAAAAGAGGTGAAGCTTATGCCGTCAAAGCGGGTTAGTCCTGCATATCCGGTCATCCAGATAAAACCGTCTTTTGTTTGATATACATTTAAAACAAGGTCATTGGGCATCCCGTTCGTCGCATCCCAATGTTCCATTTTCAACTGCCGGAACAAATCCTGCGCGGTTAGATGGCTTATTGGGAGGAGACCGATGAGTAAAAAAAAGAAAACAGGGATTTTTTTCATATTTCTACGATAACAGGTAGTGGAATAATGGGCCAGGTCTGCAACAGTTGGCTGCATTCCGCGTCAATAAAAAATTACCAGCAAGGGTGCTGATTGTTAGCCCGTTTCTGCAATGGCCTGTTTTGCTTTTTTTGTTGGGATACCGGCCTTCCTGTGCAGGATGGCCAGGTTTTTTATAATCCCTGGTGGTGCGCAGGAGATAGCAGATAGCGTTGGAAGCTTTTCTGCTGGATGCTTTATTTTTTTCAAGGCAGAACCGGGCAGAAGATTTTTGAACCTGGGGAATAAAACAGATGCGACCAAAAAACAAAGCCTGAGCCATCCTGCTGATTTTAGGCGGTAAGATTAGTTTGCCAGTTATGTATTATTGAAACGATCTAAAAACTTTTGGAAAAGCAATCTCACAGGTTCTGGTCATTTGGTTCCATTTACAGTTCAGCAATGCCTATTTGGAAATAGAACCAACTTGGCGGTTTATTACCATCCTGTTAACAATCTGCACCGATGATCTGGTTGGTGGAAGGGAACCGTCTTTACGCTAGTAAGATACGCAAAAACCGGATGGATTCATTCGCCCGTTGGAAAGTATCCGGCATTTACCGGGATATTAGAAAAACCGTTCTGCCGGGCATATCAGTTTTTGTCCTATTTTGTATGCAGGTATCCTGTCGATTAACAGCTTGTACAGG
>CAZAOR010000415.1:0-3112 GCA_964486805.1 uncultured Sediminibacterium sp.
GCCTGGAAAAAGACTTGTCGGCTGAGATACGGAAGTAAACAAGAATCTGGCCGGAAACATACCAATCCCCCTTTTCTCGCGTTATCTTTAACAGATGTTGCCTGTAGAAGCACAGATAAAAAATATCCAGGACAAACTCCAGCAGTTGGTGAAGCGGCAGCAGGCTATGCGCCGGGATAACCAGCGATTGCAAAAAGAACTGGAAAAAGCCAGGGCAGAGGTCAGGGAGAAAGAGGCAACCCTGCAAAAACTGCAACAGCAGGTGGATGCCCGGCAGATCGGCACCGGCCCCTTCAGTGAGCCGGAAAAAGCCGCCCTGCAAAAACGGATAGATAACTACCTGCGTGAAATAGACCGCTGCCTGGCCCTATTAAATACCTGATATGACAGACCTGATACCTGTAAATATCCTAGTGGCTGACCGGACCTACCGCCTGAAGATTGAGCCGGGCGATGAGGAAATGATCCGGAAAACGGCGGCACAGATCAATGAAAAAATAGCTGAATTCAGGACGCATCTGGCCGGTAAGGATATGCAGGATTATGTAGCCATGGTATTGCTTTGGTTTGCCACGGAACAACGCAGCAAAGGAATGGAGTGGCTGCAGCTGGAAAACCTGTCCGGATCTCTTTCCGCTATCGAAAAATACCTGGATAAAGCCCTGCTTGATCAGCCGGAAACCGGCGTTTAGCGGGCGAACTGCGAAGCCGGAATCCCGAAGTATGACACCGAGTCCTGGGATCCTCGATTTGTATATTTCCTTGTACCCAGTACTTCGTACTCCGTAATTCGTACTTGTTAACTATCTTCGCTAATTATCATTTATTCATTATAGAAAAATGAGATGTGAACAGCCTTATAGGATTGTGAACTCTTTTAAAACTTGCCAACACCATGGACCAGACACTTGTCAACATACTTGTGGGAGCCGGAACACTAATTGTGGGACTCATAGCGGGTAAATTCATTTTTGCCAAAAACACCCAGAAAAAGATCGCCGAAGCCGAATTACAGGCCCAGACCCTGCTGAAAGAGGCCGAACTCAGGGCTGAGACCATCAAGAAAGAAAAACAACTGGAAGCGAAGGAGAAGTTCGTTCAGCTAAAAGCGGAATATGACCGCGATGTGCTGGAGCGCAACCGGAAAATGGGTGAGTCTGAGAACCGGATCCGCCAGAAAGAGATCAGTATTAACCAGAAGGAGGCCGCCCTCGATAAGCAAATCAAGGAGAATGAGACCATCAAGGAAAATCTCAATCGCCAGATTGAAGTGGTGAACCACAAGCGCAATGAATTGGAAAAGCACCAGGAAGAACATATCCGGCGGCTGGAAAAGATAGCCGGACTCAGTGCGGAGGAAGCGAAATCTCAATTGGTGGAAAGCCTGAAAGCAGAAGCGCATACCCAGGCACTGGGATTGCAACAGGAAATCATTGAAGATGCCAAGCAAAAAGCCAACAAAGAAGCCCGTAAGATTGTGATCCAATCCATTCAGCGGACTGCGGCGGAAGTAACCATTGAAAATACTGTGACTGTTTTCAACCTGGAATCCGATGAAATAAAAGGCCAGATCATTGGCCGGGAAGGCCGGAATATCCGCGCAATTGAAGCTGCTACCGGGGTTGACCTGATTGTGGACGATACCCCGGAAGCCATTATCTTGTCCTCATTTGACCCCCTCCGTCGTGAAATTGCCCGCCTGAGCCTGCAAAGGCTGGTGTCAGATGGCCGTATACATCCTGCCCGCATTGAAGAAGTGGTGGAAAAAACCCGCCGCCAGCTGGAAGACCAGATTCATGAGATCGGAGAGCGTACAGTCATCGAACTGGGTATCCACGGGCTGCACAAGGAACTCGTGCGGATTGTCGGAAAAATGCGTTTCCGCTCTTCGTATGGTCAAAACCTGCTGATGCACAGCCGCGAAACAGCTAATCTTTGTGCCATCATGGCTGCAGAACTGGGGATGAATCCCAAATTGGCCAAAAGAGCAGGCTTGCTGCACGATATCGGCAAAGTGCCTGATGAGGAAACAGAACTGACCCATGCGCTTTTAGGCGCCAAGCTGGCGGAGAAATATGGGGAAAACCCGGCTGTGGTCAATGCCATCGGTGCGCACCATGATGAAATGGAAATGCAATATGTGATCTCTCCGATTGTGCAAGCCTGTGACGCCATCAGCGGTGCCCGGCCCGGTGCCCGCCGTGAGATCATGCAGCAATACCTGCAACGCATCAAGGATCTCGAAAACCTGGCCATGGATTATACCGGGGTGGAGAAAGCGTATGCCATTCAGGCTGGCAGGGAATTACGGGTGATCGTGGAAGCCGATAAGGTAACGGATGCAGACAGCGATAAACTCAGTTTTGAAATCGCCCAGAAAATCCAGACTGAAATGACCTATCCAGGGCAGATCAAAGTGACGGTGATACGGGAGAAAAGAGCGATCAATGTAGCCAGATAAGCTCTTGATAAAGAGGGTTTTAGCGGAGGTTCGCTAAAAAGCCCGGAATTTCATGATTTAATTTGGATATCTTGGTACTGCATTGTACCTTTGCCGTCCGCAAAAAATATATGTTATGAACGCAGCAGTTCGTTTTGTACACGACCAGTTGACAACCCGCAAGAGCCATCCGGCTTTCAAAGCCGGTGATAATATCACCGTGAATTATAAAATCGTGGAAGGAGGTAAAGAGCGTATTCAGAGCTTCCGTGGCGATGTGATCAAACAGCAGGGCAATGGAGCTACTGCATCTTTCACTGTCCGGAAAATATCTGATGGGGTAGGTGTAGAGCGTTTATTCCCTATCCACTCCCCAAATATCGATTCGATCGTCCTGAACAAATCAGGTAAAGTGCGCCGTGCAAAACTTTACTACCTGCGTGAGCGTAGCGGTAAAAGTGCCCGTATCAAGGAAAAGCGTTTCTAATTGGCTGAAAATAGCCGATATATACAAAGCGGAAGTTTGGTTGAAACTAAACTTCCGCTTTTTTATGGCGTCATATACAGGATATTCAGGATTATTTAATTGGGTAAGCATTGATTTGTATTACCTTTAATCTCTCTAAACACTACAAATATGGGTAACTTAGGTTTTCAAGAATTATTGCTGAT
>CAZAOR010000416.1:0-3242 GCA_964486805.1 uncultured Sediminibacterium sp.
CTGCTCCCTTTTGACCTGAACCATAGTATCCTGGCTTCCCTTAAAAAAACAAGCCGGATTGTTTTTGTAGATGAGGATGTGCCTGGCGGCGCTGCAGCTTATATGTATAACCAGGTGATCGAAGGACAGCAGGCATTTCAATGGCTGGATGTTGCACCCCGTACGATAACTGCACAGGCGCATCGGCCTGCTTATGGCAGTGATGGGGACTATTTCAGCAAACCCAATGCGGAACAGGTAATTGCAGTGATCCGTGCAATGATGCAGGAGTAATGATTTGCTTCCGGTTCAGTGCAGTTCGGCAGCATCCAGGAACCGGTCACTCAAAGACGCATCCGCTACCCAGCAGGTTTCCTGTTTCCCGAACCAGCGATAGCGGTTACGGGCTATCCAGTCATACACGGCATTGCGGATAAACGGTGGAATGATCAGGAACACCTGCAGCAGGGGCCAGGCACCGCTGAGCTTACCGGTGATGCGTAAGGCAGCCGTTGAACGGAGATAGATCCTGTTTTTTTCTAAAAGGATAAGGCTATTGTACTGGCCGGATAAAAGCGCATGTTGCTGTAAAAAAGCCGTACCTGCTGCACTTTGCAAAGAAGCAAACCGGAACTTAGCCAGGGGATCCCGCCGGATAATCCATTTCACAGAGCGGGTACAGAGATTACAAACTCCGTCAAAAAATATAACCGGGTTTTGGTATTCCGTTTTTGTCATTTCATTTCGACCCTCGCAATACGGTGGTAAGCTGGGAGTCCTTAATCAGCAATACCCCACCCATAATACCCCTGGTTCATACGCAACAGCATATTCATGCTTTGTTGTATTATCCCATATTATGGAATACTTTGTTCACATCTTCATCCTGCTCCAGTCGCTCAATGAGCTTACTCACTTCTTCGGCCTGGGCATCGGTGACGGGTACCGTGGTAGCGGGTATCCATTCCAGTTCAGCGCTGATCGGGGTAATGCCCTTGTCTTCCAGGGCTTTTTGCAGGTTGCCGAAGTCTACGAAAGCGCAGCGCAATACAAGCACGGGATTATTGTGGTCATCGGTGCTTTCACCTAATTCATCAAGACCATGGTCAATAAGTTCTAATTCAAGATCATCAATATTCAGTCCTTCCGGTTTGAGTTTAAAAACCCCCATTTTCTTGAATTGGAAACTAACGCTGCCGCTGGTACCCATGGCGCCGCCTCCTTTATTGAAATGGCTTTTGATATTCGCTACGGTTCGTACATGGTTATCGGTGGCTGTTTCCACAAGGATGGCTACACCGTGCGGGGCATAACCTTCGTATAATATCTCATCAAAATTACTGGTATCCTTTCCCTGGGCGCGCTTGATAGCGGCTTCTACCCGGTCTTTAGGCATGCCTACACTTTTGGCATTCTGCATGCAGCGGCGAAGGGCGGGGTTTGTGGCAGGATCCGGGCCACCGGCTTTTACCGCAATCACAATCTCTTTCCCAACACGGGTAAATTGCTTGGCCATGCGATCCCAGCGGGCAAACATGGTAGCTTTACGTACTTCAAAAATCCTTCCCATAACAAATAAGATATAAGGTTTCCGGGGAGCAAAAATAATGGAACCGGGCTTAGCAGCCAACGCGGCAGAAAACAAAACAGCCGGAACGGGGTCCGGCTGCTATAAATAACTCAGTTTGTGCCTATCAGGCTTTTAGTTTGCTATGCGCCCGGCTATAACCGAAGTACACCAGCAATCCGATGACCATCCACACAAAAGCAGTGAGCAGGGTCTGATTATCGAGCGAATAGATCATGGCCGAGCATACCAGGATACCCAACACCGGCACTACGGGAACCAATGGCGTTTTAAATGGCCTGGGGCGGTCGGGGTCGCTTTTTCTCATTACCAATACCCCGATGCAGACCAGCACGAAGGCAAACAGGGTTCCGATGCTGGTAAGGTCGCCTGCCACGCTGCCTGGAATGAAAGCTGCAAAAACACCTACGAACAGGAACAGGATCATGTTTGATTTATAGGGTGTCCGGAATTTTTTATGGAGTTCGGAAAATACACCCGGCAGGAGTCCGTCTGTGGACATGGTATAGAATACCCGGCTCTGTCCCATCAGCATCACCAGGATTACGGAGGAGAAGCCTGCAAGGATGGCAATGGTCACGGCTTTGGCCAGCCATCCGTAATTGTGCATATAAGTTTCGATGGCATAAGCTACGGAAGCCTCTTTACCGGATTTCACGAAATCGGTATAAGGTGCTACACCGGTAAGTACATAAGAGAAAAGGATATATAATATCGTACAGATCACCAGGGATCCGAGGATACCGATCGGCATATCCCGCTTGGGGTTCTTCGCTTCCTGTGCTGCCGTGGATACCGCATCAAAACCGATAAAGGCAAAGAATACGATAGCAGCGCCCGTAAGTACCCCGCCCCATCCGTGTCGGAAAGTGTCGGAATAGCTATAATAGGTGCCATCAGTCTTTAATGCCTGCGGGGCATTGTCAGGAATAAGATAAGGCGTATGGTTGGCAGGGTTGATAAAATGCCAGCCTACGAGGATAAAGGCCACTACGATGGATACCTTGATGATCACAATAATTGAGTTCACCAAGGCAGATTCCTGTGTACCCTTGATCAGGAGTAGAGATAGGACAAGCAGGATGAAAAGAGCTGGTATATTGATGATCCCATGGTGCATGACGTTTGCGGAATCGAGCGCTTTTTCAAACGGCGAATGGCACCATTCATAAGGTATCGACCCGAGATTGAACTGCTCTAACAGCTTATTCAGGAACTCGCTCCAGGCGATGGAAACCGTTGCTGCGCCAAGTGCATACTCTAATATAAGCGCCCAACCGATGATCCATGCAACCAGCTCTCCCATAGTTGTATAAGCATAAGTATATGCACTGCCTGCAATAGGGATCATGGATGCGAATTCCGCATAACAAAGGCCGGCGAAAGCACAACCGATAGATGCAACTATAAAGGAAAGTGTTACGGCAGGGCCTGCATGCTCACCTGCGGCGGCGGCTGTCCTTACAAACAGACCGGCGCCAATAATAGCGCCGATACCAAGGGCAATGAGGCTGCCCGCTCCCAGCGTACGCTTCAGTCCCTTTTCGGAATCTGCAGCCTGGGTCATCAGGACATCCAGTGATTTTCGTCTGAATAAACTCATAGTATAGTAGTTAGTGATAGAATGAAAGTTTTGGAAAAATAGGCATTTCTGCTTTTTCCCGTTAAAAGTTTT
>CAZAOR010000417.1:0-2786 GCA_964486805.1 uncultured Sediminibacterium sp.
TGGATGTATGGCAGCGGAATATGGTGAACTCTTATCAAAGTATCAAATCAGAGCTGATCCGGAACCGGTCAGATCTTCCGAATCCGGCAGTCTATGCGGTAGAAACGGAATTAACTATGCCGATGGAGGAGACCCTGTTACCGGTTGCCAAGCGAAGTCTGGTGCGGTATATTACGCTGAATTACAGCCAAGCCGGTAACGCCTGATCATGGCTGTTTTTCGGTTTCTTTTTCCATCATCAGATAGGCTTTGATAAACCCATCCAGTTCCCCGTCCATCACGGGTCCAACATTACCAACTTCATAATCGGTGCGGTGATCTTTGATCATCTTATAAGGGTGGAACACATAGCTCCGGATCTGGCTGCCCCATTCTATTTTTTTCTTGCTGGCATTGGTGGCATCCAGGGCTTCCTGGCGCTTGCGCAATTCTTCCTCGTACAGACGGCTCTTCAGCATCTTCAGGGCCAGTTCCCGGTTTTCACCCTGGGTACGCGCCTGCTGGCATTCCACAATGATTCCGCTGGGGATATGTTTTAATCTTACAGCTGTTTCCACCTTGTTCACGTTCTGGCCCCCGCTGCCCCCGCTTCGGTAAAAAGCCCATTCCAGGTCGCCCTGGTTCACATTGATTTCGATACTGTCATCTATCAAGGGGTATACGTAAACGGAAGCAAAGGAGGTATGCCGTCTGGCATTGCTGTCAAAAGGTGATATTCTTACGAGCCGGTGTACCCCGCTTTCTGCTTTCAGGAATCCGTAGGCAAAATCGCCATCGAACTGCAGGGTGGCTGTTTTAATACCGGCTCCCTCTCCTTCCTGGAAATCCAGCTCCGTGACTTTCCAGCCCTGCTTTTCGCCGTACATCCGATACATCCGCAAAAGCATCTCTGCCCAATCCTGGCTTTCAGTGCCCCCGGCACCGGAATTAATCTGTAACACCGCAGGCAATTCATCCTCCGGCTTGTTTAAAGTACTTTTGAATTCCGCTTCTTCAATTTGCTGGATTGCCAGATCGTAAGCGGCTTTTACTTCTTCCTCGCTTGCATCGCCTGATTTCCAGAAATCAAACAATACGGCAAAATCCTCCACGGCCGTATCCACCTGCCGGAATAATTTCAACCAGTATTCGTTCACTTTGATTTCTTTCATAATGCCGGTAGCACGGGCATTATCCTCCCAGAAACCGGGCGAAAGCGAAAGTTGGCGGTCGTTTTCTACTTTTATCGTTCGGTTCCCGACGTCAAAGAAACCTCCTCAGGACCTGAACGCGATCCCTCATATCTTTAAGTTGCTCTTGTGTCATGCGGCAAATGTAGGAGAATTAGTTTGGTCTTTGGCGATTGGTCTTTGGCTGATTGATGAATTTGTTTTGGCCAATGACTAAAAGCCAAAGGCCGAAAAAGCTACAAACCTCGTAAGCCGGATTCTGTTTCAACACTATCATTTATCTGGTCCGGCCATTACTGGACGGATCTTGCTGCCTACCCTGGATCATGGAACGGGCCGTTCTCCTGCGATCCTATACGTGGCATTACAGCGCCCAAGGTTTACCCGTCCCTGTTGTTGCCAGCAGGGGCTGTGAGCTCTTACCTCACATTTTCACCTTTTCCCCGTCCGGAGAAGGGGTAGTTATTTTCTGTGGCACTTTCTCTTTCCTTTGCAGGAAGCCGGCTGTTAACCGGTGGGCTGCCCTATGCTGTCCGGACTTTCCTCCTCCCGCTTTTGCGGAACGCGATAGTTCGGGTTTGTAGCCCTGCAAAGATACCGATTTGCGCTTATGACAGGTTTTTACCTAATACTGGAAAAAAATCTCCGTAGCGCCGTAGCCGAACCGCGGATCATATTGGTTGACAAAATTCTTCACTTCTTTCCGGCTTTTCAGGATGTCATGTATCTCCTCCCGTAATTTGCCCTTACCAATCCCATGTATCACGATCAGGGAAGGCTGCCGGTGTGCCACGGCCAGGTCGAACCATTTTTGAAATTCATCTAACTGGATACCCAGTATCTCGATATTATCCAGTTCATCATAACGATCTGTCAGCTTTTCAATATGCAGGTCAATCACTGAACGGGCAGGCTCGAGGTGTTCCCGCATACGCGCAGCATCATACACTTTGTATCCTTTTGCAAGCAGAGGATTCAATGAAAATTCAAGTTCCCCGGATTTATCGGGGTATCTATCAAACAAAGGAAATGACAGGAAAGGTTGATTAGCCGCCTTTAGCTCTTCGATCTTCTTAAACATCATCTTCGGCTTCAGTTTCAGTACAGCCTCATAATGCGTAGCTTTTGTCTTGTCGGGTTTTGACAGGGTAAATTCAAACTGTAACTGCGGGCTGTCATTCACTTCTTCAAAAGGAAGGTCATGCAGGTAAAAGTCCTGGAACGGGGCAATATCATTGACCAATCCAAAGCCGGTACGCCCGGCGCTTTGCTGCGCATAATCAAAATGATACCCGGCAGCAGTATTATTGACCAGGTGTATTTTCAATAAGTCCACGACCTCATCATTCCAGTCATCCAGCGAAAATTTCGGTATGGCTATCAGCCATACGCCCGTTTCAACAGGTAATTCATTGGCTTTGGCTTTTTCCTTGGGAACCTGATCGATATAGGTTTTTACCACCGGTTTTTTTTCCTGAACCAGTTTTTGCCGGGTGAACCGCGAGAAATACGGGAAATCAATCTGGTCCATATAAGCCGGGAACTTCACGCCCCGCACTTCAATCATCACCATCTTATCATTCATTATCTCCACGACCCTGCCTTCTTCCTGGCTCA
>CAZAOR010000418.1:0-4145 GCA_964486805.1 uncultured Sediminibacterium sp.
ATTGATGAATGATAGCTTGCTTGTGTAATGGATTAAATCAGTTCGCGCACATCTGTTACCACACCGGTTATGGCGGCGGCGGCGGCGGTAAGCGGGCTGGCGAGCAGGGTTCTGGCACCGGCACCCTGTCTTCCTTCAAAATTGCGGTTACTGGTACTGATACAATATTCACCGGCAGGTATTTTATCCTCGTTCATACCCAGACAGGCACTGCAGCCCGCCTGACGGATTTCAAACCCTGCTTCTTTAAATACTTTGTCCAGCCCTTCAGCCTGCACCTGCCGGGCTACCTGCTGGGATCCCGGTACGATCATGACCTGCACACCTGCATGTTTTTTCCGGCCTTTGATGATGCCGGCTACCATGCGCAGGTCTTCAATCCGGGAATTGGTACAACTGCCGATGAATACGTGCTGTACCGGCATGCCAAGCAGGGAAGTGCCCGGCTGCAGCCCCATGTATTGCAGGGCTTTCTGCAGGTTTTTCCGTTCGCCTTCATCCGGTATGGAATCCGTAACAGGTATCTGCCCGTTGATACGAATCCCTAAGCCGGGATTGGTACCATAGGTAATCATCGGTTCAATTTCCGCTGCGTTAATATGGATCTCTTTATCAAATACCGCACCTTCCTCAGTATATAGTTCTTTCCAAACGGCCATTTGCTGGTCCCATTGCTCACCGGAGGGGGAAAACTGCCGGCCTTTCATGTATGCAAACGTGATTGCATCCGGGGCGATCATTCCACCCCTGGCACCCATTTCAATACTCATGTTACAGATCGTCATCCGGGCTTCCATGGAAAGGGAGCGGATGGCACTGCCGGCATATTCCACGAAGTAGCCCGTAGCGCCGCTGGCAGAAATCTGCGCGATAATATGCAGTATGATATCCTTGGATACCACGCCTTTATTGAGTGCTCCCTCAATATTGATACGCATCAGTTTCGGCTTGGATTGCAGCAGGCACTGGGAGGCAAATACCATCTCCACTTCACTGGTACCGATACCAAATGCGATAGCGCCGAAAGCGCCATGGGTGGAAGTATGGCTATCCCCGCATACGATTGTCATACCGGGTTGTGTGATGCCTAATTCCGGTCCGATCACATGCACGATTCCCTGGAAGGGATGCCCCAGCCCATATAATTCAATCTGCTGTTTTTTACAGTTCTCTATCAGTTGCTGTACCTGGATGCGGGATAATTCATCGCGGATGGGCAGGTGCTGGTTCAGGGTGGGAACATTGTGGTCGGCAGTGGCTACTACCTGTTGCGGCCGGAATACTTTCAGCCCCCTTTTTTCCAGTCCGCTGAAAGCCTGCGGGCTGGTCACTTCATGTATAAAATGTTTATCGATATACAGGACGGAAGGTCCGTCCGGTATATTCTTTACAACATGTCGATCCCAGATCTTATCAAATAATGTCTTCGGCATACTGCTTAATTAAAGCGTGGTACAGACGTACCACGCTACTCAAACTAAAACTATACTGATGAGAAAATCCTAAACTGTGGCCAGCTCCGGCTTGTATGCCTTTGCCAACTGATGCAGGTCTGACTCCTCTACTTCTTTTTTACTATCTGCTACCCGCAGAAATGATTCGTATAAAACATCGATATCATTCCGGTTGAAACTGTATCCTATTTTCTGGAAACGATAAGCCAGGGCACTGCGGCCGCTTCTTGCCGTGAGTACAATCTTGCTGCCTTCGGCACCTACTTCATCCGGATGAATGATTTCATAGGTCAGCGAATCCTTGAGGAAACCGTCCTGGTGAATACCGGAAGAATGCGAGAATGCATTTGCACCCACAATAGCTTTGTTCAATTGTACCGGTACCCGCATGGTTTCCGATACCTCGCGGCTGATCGGGTTCAGCATCTTTGTATTGATATGGGTATGCAGACCCAGGTGTTTGTGTTGTTTCAGTACCATCACCACTTCCTCCAGGGATGTATTACCCGCGCGTTCACCCAGGCCATTGATGGTACACTCAATCTGTCGGGCGCCAGCAATAACACCTGCTATGGAATTAGCGGTAGCCAGGCCCAGGTCATTGTGACAATGACAGGAAAGAATCGCTTTATCAATATTGGGTACATGATTTATCAGAAAGGCCATTTTCTCCCCGTATTGCTGGGGAAGACAATAACCGGTGGTATCGGGAATATTGACAACTGTTGCACCTGCTTTGATCACGGCTTCCACTACCCTGGCCAGGTAATCATTATCCGTACGTCCGGCATCTTCCGCATAAAACTCCACATCGGCAACAAAATTCCGTGCCCAGGTCACCGCCTGAACCGCTCTTTCCAGGATCTCTTCCCGGGTGGCATTGAATTTGGCTTTGATATGATAGTCCGAAGTACCGATACCGGTATGAATTCTCGGTCTTTTCGCCGGCTTGAGAGCTGCTGCAGCCGCTTCAATATCTTTTTGTACCGCCCGGCTCAGACCGCAAACCGTAGCATGCTTGATTGCTTTGGCGATCTCCTGTACGGATTCGAAATCGCCCGGGCTGGAAATCGGAAATCCGGCTTCAATGATATCCACCCCCAGGGCTTCCAGTCGCAAGGCCAGTCCCAGTTTCTCCCGGGTATTCAATTTACAGCCCGGTACCTGCTCACCATCACGCAGCGTGGTATCGAATATATAAACCTGATCACCCATTCAATATTTATTTTATAATAGTAGTGAGATGAAAAGGCAGGCTGATTACTTTTGTTATCGATTGCCTGTAATAACAAACCTACAGCCTGCCGAATTCGAATATACTAACCGGATCCGTGGCTGCAGGATCAAAATTGGGCGGATTTTACACCCGACAACCCGCTTTTTTTAGGGCAAAACCCTTGATATCATTGCATTTGCGTATAAAAAATCTACGATGCCCAACCGTTCCACAGATGCCCTGTTTCAATTGGTACAATCCCTCGAAAGGTCTGAAAAACGGAATTTCAAGCTGTATATCACCCGCAATTCCGCCTCGGGCGACCTGAAAGTGGTCCAGCTCTTTGATGCACTTGACAAAATGAAGCAGTACGATGAAGAACAGTTGTTAGCAAAACACCCCTCCATCCACAAACAGCAGCTTTCGAACCTGAAAGCCCACCTGTACCGCGAAATCCTCTCCAGCCTGCGACTGCTGCACCCGGAAGAAAACCTGGAACTGTACCTGCATGAACAGATCGATTTTGCCCGGATTCTTTTCACTAAAGGGCTATACTATCCCAGCCTGCGACTACTGGAGAAAGTAAAGGAAGCAGCCCGTGCCAACCACCAGGTTACCTATATCCAGCAGGTCTTATTCCTTGAGAAGAAAATTGAGGCGCTCCATATAACACGCAGCATGCAGGATCGCGCCGAAAAACTGCACCAGGAAACCGAAGAAGTCAATGCAAGGCTAACCCTGATCGGCCAGCTTTCAGATCTCTCCCTGCAATTGTATAGCTGGTATATTCAGCATGGACATGCCCGCAATGCAGCCGATACCCGGGCGGTAGACATTTTCCTTCAGCACCCGTCCATTCAACAGGCCAAACCCTCCCAGGGCTTTTATGAGCGACTATACCTTTACCAGTGCTATTGCTGGCATGCGTTTATCACCCAGCATTTTATCGGGTATTACCGCTACTGCCAGAAATGGGTAGACCTGTTTCACCAGTATCCCAAAATGATTGAGATTGAAACAGCACATTATATCAAGGGGATGCATAACCTGATGAGTGCGCATTTTGACCTGCGCAACTACCATAAATTCCAGGAAACCATCCTGCTGTTTGAACAGTTCATGGAGATGCCGGTTGTACAGAATAACCGCAATAACCAGATACAATCATTTATTTACCTGAATATTTCCCGGCTCAACCGGCATTTCATGGAAGGCAGCTTTACGGAAGGACTGGAACTGGTGCCCGTGATTGAACAGAAACTGCAGGAGTTTGAATTGTATATGGACCGCCACCGGATCCTCGTATTTTATTATAAAATCGCTTCCCTGTATTTTGGTTCGGGTGATTTTGACAAGAGTATTGATTACCTCAACAAGATCATCAACTGGAAAATGGATCTGCGAACCGATCTGCAATGCTATGCCCGTCTTTTGCAACTGATCGCCCATTATGAACTGGGCAATATGCAGTTGCT
>CAZAOR010000419.1:0-2989 GCA_964486805.1 uncultured Sediminibacterium sp.
TTCCTTTTACCTCCGCCACATCCATCAGTGGATTATCCTGGTTAGGAGTGGAAGATATCTCCAGTTTGCCGTCTTTAACGAGCAGCCAGGCCCAGCCGCTTCCGAAACGGGTCATACCAGCAGCGGCAAATTTTTCTTTAAATGTATTGAATGAACCGAAGCTGGTGTTGATCGCTTCTGCGAGTGCGCCCGCAGGTACTGCGCCGCCGGGTGCAGCCAGGCTTTCCCAGAAAAAACTGTGGTTCCAGTGGCCTCCGCCATTATTGCGTACAGCCGCTGAAATGCTGCCCGCCGCCGCTACCAGCTCTTCCAGGCTCTTACCTTCGTTAGGCGTGCCGGCAATGGCTTTATTCAGGTTATCTACATACGCCTGGTGGTGTTTGCCATGGTGTATCTGCATGGTGGTGGCATCAATATAAGGCTCCAGGGCATCGGCAGCATAGGGAAGGGGTGGTAGTGTAAATGACATACATTGCTATTTTAAGATGAAATCAATCAAAGGAAGCCCAACAAATTTACAAGGGTTCTTCCGAACCTGCCGGTGTTTGCATGATTTCTTTCTGAATTCGAAAAACAAGCAGCTTATCTTTTCGACCGGAAAAAGGAGCGCATGAGTGCGGCACATTCTTCTTCCAGTACCCCCCCCAGCAGTATTGTTTTGGGGTGAAAGGGCCAGTTTTCACCGGCTACTTTCCGGTATCCGTTCTTATCATCTGCCGCGCCATATACGATCCTGCCGATCTTGCTCCAGTATAGAGCGCCGCAACACATGAGGCAGGGCTCAACAGTTACATATAATGTTGCATCAGGCAGGTATTTGGCGCCAACCTGATTGTATGCGGAAGTGAGCGCCAGTATTTCTGCATGTGCGGTACTGTCGGTCAGTAATTCAACCTGGTTATGGCCTCTTGCGATGATTTTATGCTGCATCACCACAACAGCACCTACCGGTACTTCCTCCGCTTCATAGGCTAACCGGGCTTCCTGGATGGCTGCCCGCATAAAATGTATGTCTTCCGCAGAGATATCCATATCAGGAATTTTGGTATTTCCAGTTCCTGGTTTTACCCGCTGCCAGCCATTCCAGCATGGTAGCCAGTCTTTTTTCGCGGGTGGCTTCTGTTTTTGCATCCAGTATCCATTCCACGTATTCTTTTTTATGGGAAGGAGAGAAAGCATCAAATACAGCGGCCGCTTTGGGATGTTTTTGCAAACGGGCTTTCAGATAAGGTGGAACGGTTAACTTGACAGCCGCTTTTTTAGCCGCAGGAGCTTTGGGTATTTTAACACCGGCTTCATTCAGTTTGATCGCTTCGCGGATCAATTGTTTTAAAGCAGACGCGGGGGGTAAGTCAGCAAGTGTGGTAATGCGCCCCAAACTACCGGCTGCTCCTTCTTTGCAGGCAAGTACCCCCTTGGGATCAGGCAGAAGGGAAGCTTTCCAGAAACCGAAGGAGCAGTGTTGTTTGAATGCAGCCATATTGGCAACAATCCCCTTGTATTCAAAAGCCGGCATGCCCCATTTAATTGTTTCGGTGATATCGCTGCCGGCCTCATGCACCAGTCTGCGCAGGTGTACGAGGATGGGTTGGGCGAATGCAGGCGCTTTTTGAATATAGGCATCCACACGGGCATCGGTATGTGCCATATTGTGTTGTTTCAATTAAAAATAGGGAATACGCGGCATAAAAAAAACTGCGCCTGACGGGTTCAGCCGTACAAGCGCAGTTGATGTGACAGGTTTGCAGTATCAGAGCCGCTTGATCATGATATTCCGGTACCATACATCATTGCCATGATCCTGCAGTGCAATATGTCCGCTGAATATCTTACCAAAATCCGGTTTTGTTTTGAATTTGCTGCCGGCAATCAATTGTTTCCATTGGTCATCGCCATAGGTGGTGGAAACGGTATTGACACCGTTGAGGTAGAGGTCCAGTTTGCCCTTGTTGCAAATGATCTCTGCCTTGTTCCATTCACCAACCGGTTTTACAGCGCCTTCTTTTCCTGCTACGAGGTCATACAGATTGCCTGCGCGGTGCTTATAGATTTTGCCGTCCGGATGTCCGTCATTATCCAGCACCTGCATTTCCGGTCCGGTATGCCATACTTCCGGGTATTTGGCATGGTCATCCTGAACCCAGAAGATCACCCCGCTGTTCCCTTTGGGGGCAATCTTCCATTCCAGTTTCAGATCGAAGTTTTCAAATGACTGATCGGTAACAAGGTCACCGCCTTCTTTTTCGCGTTGTTCCTTGGTGCGGCCATCTCCTTTGAGGTGCAGCGCGCCATCTTCTACTGCCCAGGAAGCGCCTGCGGTATTTTTACCGTAGGTATGCCATCCTTTGGTGGACTTCCCGTCAAACAAGGGCATCCATCCCTTTGCTTTCTGAACAGGGCTGTGGTAGTCGGCAATTTTGTTTTTGTCAGGAGTAAAGGCAAGCAAGGAAAGAGCCAGCAGGGTACCGGCTGTCAGGTGTTGCATGGTTTATTTATTACGAAGTAAAAGAATGTATTTGACCATTTGTTTGGCGTCATCTTCGCTGAGCGTAGGATGTGGGGTCATAGGAATAGCACCCCAGACACCGGAACCACCTTTGATGACCTTTTTAGCCAGCATTTCAATATTGGCATCGGTACTTTCATATTTGTTGGCAACATCCTGGTAAGCAGGACCGGTCAGTTTTTCTTTGATTTTGTGACAGGTAAGGCAATCTGATTTGGCAACCAGTTCCAGGCCTTTCTGGTAGTCCGGATTAGCGCTCAGGTCATTAGCGGGTGCTGCAGTGACAGCAGTAGCGGTTGAGTCCTTTTTTTCGCTGGAATTGTTGCTGCTGTTACAGGCGTTGATCGCCGCAAAACAGCAAATGGCGATGACATACTTTTTCAAAACGGCAATATTTTTGGTGAGGGTTTAAAGTTATTAATCAATTCCTAAAATCCGGCGATTAAAATTTTCATCCGAACCGGTTCCGGCAAAATCATCGAA
>CAZAOR010000420.1:0-3123 GCA_964486805.1 uncultured Sediminibacterium sp.
TTGCCCTTTATTCATTTTCTGAAAGCGAATGAACAGGAATCGGCTTGCCTGACTGGCCAGTCAGATCCTTATGTTTCTGCGGCAACACTGGCTGGTTGGGGAGTGAAAGAAGTGATCCTTACCTTGGGCAGTAAGGGCTCATTGATCTATGCGGAAGGGAAATACCATGAAATACCCGCATTTATACCCGATACCATAAAAGATGCTACCGGCTGTGGTGATACCTATATGGCGGGTTATCTCAGTCAGCGTCGCAAAGGACAGTCGATTTCTGAAGCAGGTATATATGCGGCAGCGATGGCCACATTGAAAATACAAACATCCGGCCCGTTTGAAGGGGATAGAAAGGCTATTGAACAAGTGATACAACGGGGAAGCCGGTATTATCAGCCCAACCGCTGACAGCTCTCTATCTTTATACCATGAAAAACTACTGGGTCTTTATCCTTTGCTGCCTGCCGGCAGTAGTTGGCTGGCCGCCTGTCTGCGTAAAAGCACAGGCAAAAAAAACGGGTACACGACTGGTAATTTTGGGTTCGGGTACACCCAATATTGATCCGGACAGGACCGGCCCCTCCCTGGCGATTATCGTGAATGGCCAATCCTATGTAGTTGATTGCGGAAGGAGTGTTATCCACCGGACTGCGGAAGCTGCCAGGAAAGGGATACCGGGTCTGGACCCCGCTCACCTGTGTAAACTTTTCATTACACATCTTCATTCTGACCATACCGTTGGTTACCCGGATTTTATCCTGACTCCTGCGGTAACCGGCAGGATGCATCCCTTGCAGGTGTATGGCCCCAGGGGTTTGCAACGTATGACGCACCTGTTGTTGGCGGCTTATTCCGAAGACATTAATATCCGGCTGCATGGTTTGGAGCAGGGTATACCTGCTGCTTACAAAGTACTGGTGCATGAAACGATACGGGAAGGAATCATTTACCGCGATTCAAAGCTGGTGGTCAAGGCATTCCGCGTTCCGCATGGCAGTTGGCCGGAAGCCTGGGGATACCGTTTTGAAACCCCCGATAAGATAATTGTGGTATCCGGTGATTGCACATACTCCGATCATCTCGTGCAATATGCCAAGGGGTGCGATATCCTCGTGCATGAAGTGTATTCAATGGAAGGATTGGCTAAAAGGGATGCCCACTGGCAAAAATATCATGCCAGCTTTCATACTTCTACGGCACAATTGGCGGATATCGCCAGGCAGGTGCATCCGCGAAAACTGGTACTGGTGCATGAACTGCCATTTGGGATGAGCAGGGAAAGTTTGCTGAAAGAACTGACAGACCGTTATCAGGGAACAGTCATTGCTGCCCATGATCTGGATATTATCGAATAAAATTCTTGTCATAAAGCAGCGATCCATTTCCGAAAATCCGCTGCACTTTCCTGGCTGATAACCACTTCTTCTGCGACCGGGGTGGTAAGTTCTACCTGCAATTTGATCCTGTCGTAAGGTTTATAGGATTTAATATAGCGGATATGGATGATATATTTCCGATTGGCACGGTAAAATGCGGCAGGATCGAGTTCTTCTACCAGTTCTTTCAATGTTTTATCGACCAGGTATTTCTTTCCTTCCCCGGTTACGAGAAAGGTGATTTTTTGTTCGGTAAAAAAATAAGCGACATCGTCCAGAGAAATGCTCAGGAATTCCACGCCACGTTTTGCAAGGATTCGTTTCCTGCGCACCGGATTACGCGCAGCGGCAATCTGGAGGATATCTCCGCTGTTTTGTAAAAAGTGCGATTGCAGGTTTTTGTATTTACCCAAGGCCCTGCTGAGATCTGCTTCCTGTATGGGTTTCAAAAGGTATTCGATACCGGCATTATCGAAAGCCTGCATCATAAAATTATCGTAAGCTGTTATAAAGACCACCGGCGCATTTACCGGCACTTTCTCAAAAATGCCAAATGATACGCCGTCCTTCAGGTGAATATCCATGAATATGAGATCAGGCAGCGGTTGTTGCCGAAGCCATTCCACAGATTCCTCCACCGATTCCAGCTTCCCGACAATGGATACCGGCTCGCCGGTTTTTTCCAGGTGACGGACCAGGTTGTCCATCGCCAGTTTTTCATCTTCTATTAAAAGCGCCTTTATCATGATGCCTGTTGCTTAACGATAGGTAGAATTACGGTGAAGTTATCGGGCGTTTCTGTAACGAGAACTTTCTTATGCACAATGAGTTGGTATCTTTCTCCAAGATTGGATAACCCGATCCGCGAAGAAGGTGTCGAATATTTTTTAATCTGCTTCTTATTTGATACTTGTATATTATCCCTTGTAATTCGGATAATTATTTCTAAAGGAGTTTTTTCAGAAAAATAATTGTGTTTGATAGCGTTTTCGATGAGTGTTTGTAATGACAAAGGAGGAATTCTAAAATCATCAATCTCTACCCCTTCCATTTTGAGTGTCATATTTAGCCCTGCTTCAAATCTTATTTTCAACAGGTAGAAATAATTACCGGCAAAATTAATCTCTTCCTGTAGTGTTACGAGGTTGTTTTCCCGGTTTAAGAGGATGTAACGATATACTTTTGCTAGGGTATCATTGAATAACTTGGCGTTCGGAGGATTTTCACAGATCAGGTAGGATAAGGTGTTCAGTGAGTTGAAAATAAAGTGGGGATCTATTTGACTTTTCAATGCGTCGAGCTGTGCCTGGACTTTCAATTTTTCCGTTCTTTCCATAAGTACCAGATCCGACTCACGCTCTTTTGTCAAGTATACAATTTCGTAAATGCTACTTACCTGCAGGCTCATGGCAGCAATGATCACTTGACTTAACATCAACTGGTTTCCGGAAAACCGGTTGTGCATAAGCAGCGCATCCCATCCGTGCAACAATATATACCCAAGTGTCCAGCTAATGATTACCGTAATGAACATTCTTGCCGGAATACGCAGGTAAAGCGGCTTCAGTTGATACAAGGGGCGACGGGCAAGTATGCTGGCATAAACACTACCATTCCAAATCAGAAAGGAAACGAAAGTGAAACAACAGTAGTTAACAAATTCATCCAGGGTCCATACTGATCCATGACTGGAAAATCCCGACAGATAGTAAACGAGAATACCGGTCAGGGGGATACCCGCCAGGCGGAATCC
>CAZAOR010000421.1:0-6123 GCA_964486805.1 uncultured Sediminibacterium sp.
TCTTTACATGGATACCAGACACTGGCCCCCAAGCCCTGGCAGGCCACACTCATCCAGGGACGGTTTCTGGCATCTTTGGTAAAGATCCAGCCGCCATCCCAAGGCGGCCTTTTGGCAACACGCGGATGACCTCTGTAAGCCAGCGAAAGGGTCGCAAGGGTCCCGGGCAAGAGGCTTTGTGGAAATTCGACATAATACACATTGCCTTCCCGGGTATAGGATAAGGCCTTGTTTTTGTAAAAAGCTTTGGTGAGTTCCATCGGTTCCTGCAGATCAATCTGCATACGTTTCCCGTTCTTCAATACTTTGAAGCGGATATCGACTTTCCCGGTAATCGATCGATCGGCATAATCCGGTTTCACCAGGATGCTGTAATGCAGTACATCCCACCAGGCGCGCTCAGGCGTAATAGAACCCCGCAGGGTATCCTGGTGGGTATAGGTCTTTTCGGCGGGTTGTTGAGCCCTAATCCCGCATGATAAGAATAACAGGCCAAACAGGAGGCCCCTATGTTTTGTGTTCATGGTTTAAAAATAGGATATTCGGGCTGCATGGTACTAAATAAAACGTCAAAGCTGCGTTGGATGACCCATTCGCATCGCTATTTGTTTTTCCTTTTTTTATCCATCCTGCTGGCAGGTGCTTGCGACCGCAAAAAAGATTCGGGAAAATCTGTTTTCCGCTACAATGAATCAACTGGTATCGCCACCCTGGATCCTGCATTTGCCAAGAATCAGTCCATCATGTGGCCGGTTCACCAGATATATAATACCCTTGTGGAAATTGATACTGCGTTGAATATTGTTCCTTCGCTGGCGAAAAGCTGGGAGGTTAATAAGGACCGGACTTTGTACACATTTCATTTAAGGACCTCAATTTTTTTCCAGGACGATCCTGTTTTCCCGGATGGGAAAGGCAGGAGGCTGAAAGCTTCGGATGTGGTTTACAGTTTGCAGCGGATCCTGGATCCTGCTACAGCCAGCAGCGGCGCCTGGATATTCAATAACCGGGTAGCAGGGCTTTCCGGTTTTTCTGCCCCGGATGATTCTACTTTCTGCCTGCAGCTTATCCGTCCTTTTCATCCGATCCTGGGACTTTTAAGCATGCAATATTGCAGTATCATTCCCCATGAAGCGGTGGAAAAATACGGAAAGGAATTCCGGCGACATCCAGTTGGAACCGGCCCTTTTCGCTTTGGCTCCTGGGAGGAGGGGGAGTCGCTGGTTTTATTGCGAAATCCGCACTACTGGGAAAAAGACTCACTGGGGCACCCGCTTCCTTATCTGGATGCTATACAGGTCAGCTTCTTTGACAATAAAGCCACTGAGTTTCTCCAGTTCCGGCAGGGACAACTCAGTTTCCTGAATGATATTGATCCGTCTTTCAAGGATGAAATCCTTACCAAGAAAGGGGAACTGCGGGCAGGTTGGCAGGGGAAAATACAATTGCAAAAACATGCATATCTCAATACAGAATATTTCGGTATCCTCTCTGACCCGTCTAATCCGCTGGTGAAGAACAGCCCTTTACAAAACCGGCTGGTGCGTCAGGCCATCAATTATGCCATCAACCGCGAACAATTGATGCTGTACATGCGGAACTCTATCGGTTTTCCTGCTGTGGCGGGGTTTGTACCGGCCGGGCTTCCATCGCATAATACAGATTCCGTCAAGGGGTATCCCTTTGATCCCGGCAAAGCAGAAGCCTTGCTGGCAAAAGCCGGTTATCCGCACGGGAAAGGGATACCGGTAATTCCACTGCAAACCATCAATATTTATGCGGATATTGCCAGTTTTGCCGCAAAACAATTGGAAGAAATCGGAATACCTGTCCAGGTGGAAGTGGTACAGAAAAGCCTGCTCTTAGAGCAGACGGCCAAATCAGAAGCTTTGTTTTTCCGGGGAAGCTGGATTGCCGATTATCCGGATGCAGAGAACTATATGGCGATGTTTTACAGCAGGAACCCTGCTCCCCCCAACTATACCCGTTATAAGAATCCGCAGTTTGATCATTTATATGAACAGGCCTTGCAGGAGGAAAATGACAGCATCCGGTATCATCTTTATCGACAGATGGATCAATTGGTGATGCAGGATGCACCTGTGGTGCCTATTTGGTATGATATGGCCATCCACCTGGTGCAGCCCGGAATAAGCGGCTTCTATCCCAATGCACTCAATCTGCTCGAACTCAGATACACTAAATTGCATCCATGAATTTTATCAACCGCTGCTTTGCAAGCGTAATATGGCTATGCCTGTTCTGCATGATTACCCTGGGACTGGCGGCACAGGGTAAGCCCGTGGTAAGCGATAGCAGTCGCCAGCCGGAAGGCCGGAAAATACTGACACCCTCATTCAAGCGAAGCCTGGTACTCCCGGCCGCCATGATCGGCTATGGCATCATCGCATTAAATGATGGTACTTTTTCCGACTGGAATGAAGATCTGCAAAGAAAAATCCACGCGCCCATGGGGGCCACTACGCATATTGATGATTATCTGCAATATCTGCCCGCACTGGCCAGTCATGTGCTCAGTCTTGCCGGTGTAAAACCCAGGCATCGCCTGTTTGACCGGTTGGTCATTGATGGAATTACGGCTTCCATCGCAACAACCAGTGTATTCCTGGTGAAGCGGATCAGCCATGAAACAAGACCTGATTTATCGGATAGTTATTCCTTTCCTTCCGGACATGCGGCGACCGCTTTTGCTTCCGCCGAATTGCTTCGGATGGAATACAAGGATGCGTCGCCCTGGATCGGTATCAGTGGTTATGCGGTGGCTTTTGCCACCGGTTATTTACGGATGTATAACAATAAACACTGGCTGGGAGATGTTGTAGCAGGAGCCGGTATCGGGATTTTATCTGCACGTATCGCCACGCAATTCTATCCCCTGGTAAACCGCCTGGTTTTCAAAAGAAAAAACAATCCGACTGCCTGCCTGATACCCACCCTGCAACAGGGCGGATTCGGATTACAACTTGTGAAAACGTTTCCCTGATCAGGAACATAATCCCGTCATATCATTCCCTATCCTGTTGTTGCGGGCTCCAGGTATTGGCAAGGGTCTTCCGGGACCTCCGCTTCACCGGAATTTTCATTTTTTATCTTCTTTCAGCAAATCCTTGAACACTTTCTCAAATTTCTCCACTTTGGGTGCGATAACAAAGCGGCAATATCCCTGGTTAGGATTATCATTGTAATAGTTCTGATGATATTGTTCGGCAGGATAGAAGTTTTTAAAAGGCTCAATGGCGGTAACAATCGGTTTGTCCCAGGCACCGCTTTTATCCAGTTCAGTTTTGTATTTTTCCGCTTTTTCGCGCTGTTCGTTGTTCATATAGAATATTACACTACGGTATTGGGGACCTACATCATTGCCTTGCTGGTTGAGCGTGGTAGGATCATGGGTTTTCCAGAACACTTTCAATAATTCGTCATAGGAAATAACGGAGGGGTCATAAATAATCTGGGCTAATTCTGCGTGGCCGGTTGAATGGTCACATACCTGCTCATAAGTTGGATTTTCCACATAGCCGCCACCGTATCCGCTTACTACCTTGTACACACCTTTTAATCGTTGAAAAAACGCTTCCGTACACCAGAAACAGCCTTCTCCAAAAGTGGCTGTATCAGTTTTTATCCCGGCCGGGATCATTGCATGGTTCATAGTTGCTAAATTACTGGATTGGGATTTGGGTTGTGCCTGACAGGCGCTGAAGACCAAGGCCAGCAGCCACAGCCTGTTTTGAATGAATTTCATGGACTTGCGCGTTTTATAATAGATATATAACAATAAGACGGCTGCGGGGTTCAAACCTGACAGGTTGCTGTTATTTTTACATTTTCTTAGGAACAGGGTTGCCTGCTCGTTTTCTTTGCGCGCGGATATACAAGGCGACATCCCGCAGGGTGGTTGTCCATACTTCCTGCCGGTGCTGGTACAGATAGTTTAAAAGTTCCCGGTGTGCCGCACTGCTTTCATTGATGGCATGCCCTCCGCCAACGCCATGGAACAGGAATACCAACAGGCTGTTTGATTTGATGGCTTGATTCACCAGGTCGATCAGATAGCTGCCGGGTTGGTTCTGAATAGAATATGCTTTTACATCGTCTAAATTCACCTGGTCTATGGTTTCCATTCCGGCCGTTACCCCTCTTGCGGCAATAAATGCTTTTTGTACCAGGGGGTAATACGGGGTATCATGAATGGTTTTATCTCCGCAGGGAAAAGCAAAGGTCCGGATAGAATCACCGTCCATGGCGGCCAGCAAGGTATTGGTGAAACGGGTTTCTGCTGTCATGCGGCTTAAGCTGTATCGGCTCAGGTCTGTGTCCGGCTTCACAAAGCCACGCCCTGGTTTGCGGCTGTCGCAGGGATGAAATGAAGTATGATTGCCCAGTTCATGTCCTTCTGCGGCCAGTTTTTTCCATTCCTGCATCCGCCGGCTGATGGAAGGAGATGAACCGATCAGGTAAAAAGTCCCTTTCAGGCCGAAAGAATCGAGGGCCGGTGCTACATGGTCGAGGTCAATATCAACGGCATCATCATAGGTCAATACCACGGCGGACTGGTGACCATTCCAACTGTGTGGATCAGCCTGGGCAATACTGAGGAGTGGCATGCCTGCGCAAACCAAGAAGCAGGCACTGAGATGTCGGATCATGTATTTCAAATGTCTTTTAAAATTACACAATCTGCGTGGAATCATCCGGAATCCGATACTGCCTACCTTTGCGTCATGATGCGCGTTTATCCTGAGTCGGCCCTCACACAATTGGAATTTGATAAGGTACAGCAGTTACTGATCGCTCATACCCGGACGGTTTATGCCAAAGAACGGGCTGCCAGCCTGCGCATTCATACCCGGAAGGAGCACCTGGAACGGGAATTGCGCCAAACCTATGAGTACCAGCTCATCCTGCAACAGGGTCAGTATTTTCCCAGCCAGTTTACCGCTAACCTGGAAAAGGATCTGCAACTATTAGGTATTCCCGGCGCCACCCTGGTTGCAGAACAATGGGTATTGATCCGGCATTTGACCGAACATATCGAGCAGGTATTTCGCTGGCTGGATGCAGAAAAAAGGCTGGCTTATCCTGCATTGACCCGGGTAGTGGAGAACAGTTATTACGAAAAAGCAATCCGGTCGCAGATCGATGATGTACTGGATGAAAACGGATCCGTACGGGATAACGCATCGGAAGCCCTGCAGAAAATACGCATGGGCTTATACCGGAAACGCAATGAACTGCGCCGTGTTTTTGAAAAAGTTGTAGCCAGGCTGACCCGGGCTGGTTACAGTGCCGATATTGAGGAGAGTTTTAGTAACGGCCGGCGGGTTGTGGCAGTATTCGCAGAACACAAAAGACAGGTGAAAGGAATCCTCCATGGAGAGAGTGACAGCAGAAAAACAGCTTTTATTGAACCGGAAGAAACTATTGAATTAAATAACGAAGTGTATTCCCTGGAACAGGAGGAATCCCGGGAAATTCAACGCATCCTGCGGGAGTTGACTGAGCAGATAGCTGTATATGCTCCGCTCTTAAAGCAATACCTGCAGATCACCGGAGAATTTGATTTTATCGCTGCCAAGGCGAAGCTGGCGCAGGATATGCACGGTAATATGCCGGAAATACTCGACAGGGCAGGAGTGGAACTGCGGGAAGCCTACCATCCATTGCTGTACCTCTATAATAAGGCCTCCGGTAAACCTACCATCCCTGTGACACTCACTTTGGACGATGCCAATCGGATCCTTGTAATCAGCGGTCCCAATGCCGGTGGCAAAACCGTCACGATGAAAACACTCGGGCTGAATCAACTGATGCTGCAAAGCGGCTTACTGATACCGGTACATCCTGGTTCCAGGATGGGCATATTCCGGCAGTTATTCATCCATATCGGGGATACCCAGAACCTTGCATTTGAATTAAGTACTTATAGCAGTCATTTGCTGCACATGAAATATTTCATGGAAACGGCCAATGGTAAAACCCTTTTCTTTATTGATGAACTGGGCAGTGGCAGTGATCCGAATCTGGGCGGGGCATTTGCAGAAGTGATCCTGGAAGAACTGGCCCGTAAACATGCTATCGGTATTGTAACCACGCATTACC
>CAZAOR010000422.1:0-2599 GCA_964486805.1 uncultured Sediminibacterium sp.
TTCTGCAGGTCAACATCCAGGCTGAGGTGGATGTTTTTACCGGCAATAGCAGGTGTATCATACCGGCCGTTTTCATAAGAGCCTTGTATCCGGCTCCGGTTATCGCGGATATAGTTCCTAACGCCTCTTTGTCCCATCAGCACTTTTTCATAGGTCCGTTCCAAACCGGTGAATCCGGCATAGTCGCCCATCTGGTAGCCTTCATCGTGATGGCGGCGGAGAAAGGGGCTATCCACTTCTGCAATATACCCTAGTACATGTCCGGCTGCATGATAGGGATAGCTGCGTACCGAACGTTCACTCAAAGAAAATCCCGGGTATTTATAAATATTTTCATTCAGGCGGGCATACATTTCGGGAGAGAGGATGGCTTCAAATACACCGGTATGTACATACCCGGTTCGGAAAATGATATCCCGCATCCTTTTTTTGTAATCATCTGTAGTGATGTTCATCAGGCTGCAAAAGGAAGCCGTATCCAATCCCCTGGCTTCTGAAGGAATCACTACCAGGTCATAACTGATGGTGTTTTCCAGGATAGCCCGATGTTTCCGGTCGAAAATAATACCCCGGTCGGGATAAATGGTTTTATGGAAGATAGCATTGTTTTCTGCGGCCAGTTTGTATTTCTCGGAAAACAACTGCAGGTTAACCAATTGTCCGGCAATGACCAGGAACACGGATGCAAAAATAATCTGCACCACCCTCCCCCTGTTTTGATTGAATACTGACATACGGAAACTATACGGGATATCTATTATTACAAATTTCAATAATCGCAGCTGCGTAAGGCAGGATGTGCAGAAAAAACTTTACGGTTTTCATTTATTCGAACCTGGATTACTGGTTAGTCCGGTATCGGCCTTTCCGCGGGAACAGCATTTCCACCAAGAGGATCATGAGCAGGCTCACAGCCGTTGTGCCTGCTACTTTCCCCAGAAAGAAGAGGAAGTTGCCGAACTGCAGCCATTCTATCAACACCAGGTAAAAATGGTGAACAAAAGTAAGGACACCTACATAGAGGGCATACGGGGCCCAGCCCATGCTTTTGCGGCTCGGTTCCATATAGCTGAGTTCCAGGGTATCCTGTGGTATCAGCAGGTTCAGCAGGCCGGGTCGAATAAAAGCAATCAGGACGCAGGGGGCGGCATGCAGTCCATAGGTACCCGTAAAATAATCCAGGGTCAGCCCGAATATAAAAGCCAGGAACAGCAAGGCCAGCCGGTTTATATGAAAGGGGAGCCAGAGAATGAACAGGAAATAGATATAGGGTACAATAAACTGGTGTAAAGGCGGTATCTGATTGAGTACATATACCTGAACCAGGATAAACAGCAGGTACCGGATCGTATTTTTTACAAGCGAACTCATGGGTTTTTCGGACTGCTGTTTTCCAGTTGTACCTGCTCATCGTAACGCACATTACCGATGAGGTATACATACTGCAGGTTGAAGAAATTGGTCGCCGGCTTGATTTTCAGGGTATAAAAATTACTGGAGGATTCGGAGCTGATGCCTGCCACAGTACCGATCATCAGGTTGGAAGGGAAATTGGCTGAATAAAAGCTTGTAACAACGGTATCTCCTTTTTGTACTACAGTTCCTTTTGTGACGTTCCGTAATGTCAGGAAAGAAGGATCCGTTCCATCCCATTCCAGACTGCCTACACTGTTGTCCTTCTTCATCATGGCACTTACCCGGCTGTTACGATGCAATAGACTCATTACCTTACAATAATTTGCACTTGCTTCTACTACTACGCCTGCAATCCCCTGCGGACTGATAACCGCCATGCCTTTTCTGACACCCTGGTTGAGCCCCCGCTCGACGGTAATATAGTTGGCCTGTAAAGTATAGGAGTTACCTACTACCCGTCCGGGCAGCCAGGTGAATTTCCGATAATGACCCAGTGAATCACGGTGTAAGGTATCCTTATACAGGACACGGGTACTGTCCGGTACCACAAAATCGGCTGCCAACTGATTACGCAGCCTTGCATTTTCCGCTACCAGTTGCCGGTTGGTTTCTTTCAGGGTGAAATACTCCCGCAATCCTGCATAACGCGCATCCATTGCGCCGGTCACTTCATTAACCGCTGCGCCGAAAAAGGCTTCATGCGTTTTACTGGAGCTGCTGAGCAGGATAATCGCAGCCGCCTGCAGCAGCAGGAAGCTGAGAAAATAAAGGTAGCGGCGTATGAAGAGGAAAATATTTTTCACCTGCAAACAACTTTTTCAGCACAGGGCTTTTCTCTGTTCTGTTTCAGACCATATCCGAATGCCTGCGATGCTTATCGCATGATAAAGGGGAAGCGCTGGTAGTTTTTCAAGGCCAGCCCGGTACCACGCACCACACTTTTAAGCGGATCATCTGCCACATGAACCGGCAATTTGATCTTAGCGCTCAGGCGTTTATCCAGGCCGCGGAGCAAGGCGCCGCCGCCCGTCAGGTATAATCCGCGACGATAAATATCGGCTGCCAGTTCCGGGGGTGTTGTTTCCAGTGCTTTCAGGATTGCTTCTTCTATTTTGAAAATACTTTTATCCAGGGCTTCTGCTATTTCCTGATAGCTTACCATGATCTGCTTGGGAATACCTGT
>CAZAOR010000423.1:0-8028 GCA_964486805.1 uncultured Sediminibacterium sp.
AATACCAGTTATGAGCAGGTTAAGGAAACGCTGGCAGAAAAAGAAATGAAGAACCCGGCCCGGTTTCTTGCTATTAAGAATCACGACCGTAAAAATCTGATCGGCCAAACGGTAGTGATCGGTACTATTCAGAACAATGCCACGCTGTGTTGGTACCGGGATATAGCCCTCCGTTTATCCTATTTCAGTAAAACAGGTGTCAAACTGGATGAATCGCTCGAAACGGTGTATGAGAATATCGCTCCGGGAAAATCCACAAAATTCAAAACCAGGTCCTTCGCTCCGCGGGGAACAGATAGTGTGGCGGTGCTGGTACTCAATGCCAAGGCGGATACCAGCCATGCACATTAAATGCCCGGGTACACCCACGAGAAATTGTCTCCATCAAATAAGCCCTGATCGCTGAGCTTCAAATGGGGGATCACCAGTAAAGCCATAAAGCTCAGGGTCATAAACGGAGCTGTCAGTCCGGACCCCAGCGATTTCGCCATGGCATCTATTTGTGTATACGCATCGGCAACCCGGTACCCATCCTCTGTGCTCATCAGCCCCGCTACCGGCAGCGGAAGCAGTTTGTGTCTATTGTCCGATACACAACTCACCCCGCCCCGCATCTCCATGATCAGATTGATCGCTTTGGCAAGACTGATATCATCGGCACCTACCGCCACCACATTGTGGCTGTCATGTGCCACCGAGGAGGCAATAGCGCCTGTTTTGAAGCCGAAGTTCCGGATAAAGCATTTGGCAACCGGCGCGGCATGATAGCGGTTTACAACCACCATTTTCAGGATATCCTGATCCGGTTGACTGACCCAGCATCCCTGCTCTTCCCGCCCGTTCCATGCAAGCCGGTTGGTGATCAGTTGGCCATCCAGCGCTTCGATTACAGGGATCAACCCGTTCGATGCAGGATAAGCTGAACAGGGTATTTTCAAATCGTCGCTACTGATCTGCCTGGCTTCAAATTGGTTGATAATGCCTGTGCTTACCGCAGGTATCCTGGTCTGCCCTTCTTTCGCAACCAACTGACCATTGATATAGGTTTCAAGGATACGAAACTCTTGCAGGTCGGCGGTTACCAGGAAATCGGCCGGGTCTCCTACCCGCAGCAATCCGACCGGCAGCCGGTAATGCAGAACAGGGTTGACACAGGCAGCCTTCAGCACTTTGAAAAGGGAAATCCCTTTGGCGATTGCGCGGGCGCATAACTGGTTGATATGACCAGCCACCAGGTTATCGGGATGTTTGTCATCGCTGCAGAACATGATGCTGTCCGGATGATCATCTAACAATTCGATCAAAGCCTCAAAATTTTTAGCGGCGCTCCCTTCCCGGATCAGAATTTTCATCCCGTGTGACAGCTTATCCAGCGCTTCTTCTTTTGTAAAACATTCGTGGTCCGTTGAAATACCTGCTTCAATATAGTTCCTGGCCTGCTCACCGCGTAAACCGGGTGCATGACCATCGACCGGCTTGCCTGCTGCATGTGCAGCGGCGATTTTGCGCATAACTTCCGGGTCTTTTTGCAGTACGCCCGGAAAATTCATCATTTCACTCAGGTAAAAAATATCCGGTCTTTTCAACAGATTGGCGATATCCTTGCTGTCCAGGTTTGCACCTGCCGTTTCAAAAATGGTGGCAGGTACACAACTGGGTGCGCCAAAATGTGCCTTGAAAGGAGTTTGCCGGGCATTATTGATCATGAATTCCACACCTTCCAGGCCACAAACATTGGCGATTTCATGGGGATCACTTACCGTGCCTACCGTGCCATGAACAACCGCCAGCCGGGCAAATTCACTGGGTACCAGCATACTGCTCTCAATATGTACATGGCTGTCAATAAACCCCGGGATCAGGTATTGACCGACCAACTCCCCATCATCACCGATTTCCTCAATGGATATGATGATGCCATGCTCTATTTTTATTCGGGCCGGGTAGATGGACTTCTTAAAAACATCCACCAGTCTGCCGGAAATTTCAAAGCTGTTTGGTTGCATATATGGTATTAATATTTCTGTAAATCAGGATTCCAATAAAATCCGTATACCGAACTGTGGTACTTTTGGCGGCACATGGGACATTACAAAGGAAAATAAACATATGAAAAAAATAGCGGTTGTTTTAGGTTGCTTCCTCTTCTTCCTGCAGGGTTCTGCACAGACGGTGGATGAAATCATTGCCAAATATGAGGCCGTATCCGGCGGCAGGGATAAATTAATGGCTATTAAGAACCTGGAAATCTTTGGCAACCTGAAACTGGATATGATGGGACAATCCATGGAGATTCCTTTAACCCTGATCCAGGAAAAGGGTAAACTGTTCCGCAGACAGGTGGGCGGTATTATGGGCATGGGCGACAGTTTCACCATGCTTACCGACAGTTCCGGTATTGTATTCATCCCCCCCATAAGAGGTTTTGGCGGTCGCGGACCGGATGGCGGTGGTTTTGGCGGCGGATTCGGCAGTCAGTCCGAACCGACCATTATCCGTATGCAGCCCGATGAAATCAACAGCCAGCAATATGAACTTAATTGTGATGGCCCTTTCCCTGATCTCGTGAATTATGCTGCCAAAGGTTCTACCGCCGAGCTGGCGGGCACCGGCAAAGTGAACAAAGCGCCCTGTTATAAAGTATTGCTCACCTTAAAAACCGGGCAAAAGATCACGTATTATATCGATCAACAGAATTTCCTGGTGAAACAGATGGAAGCAACCGGTGAAATGGCAGCTAACCTGACGGGACTGGGCAGCCTGATGAAAGCCGTAGGTACCAATGTGCGGAAAGATACCAAGGCCAGTATTACGGTGAAAGAATACAAAGCATTTGAGGGCATACAATTTCCCGTTAAGTACACATTGAATTTCGGGCCTGTAGAATCAGAAGTTGAAAATACCACGATCAAGGTAAACCAGGGTATTGAAGCCAAGTGGTACCTGGTAAGATAAACCAGTGCCTAATCTTGGTTGTGATCTCCCTGCAACAAATCCGGCCGGCGCTCTTGCGTGCGTAATATGGATTGTTCCTGTCGCCAGTCGGCTACTTTTTTCGGGTCACCCTGGAGCAGGATTTCCGGCACCTTATCTCCCCTGAAATCTGCCGGCCTGGTATAAACCGGGGGGGCCAAGAGCTGATCCTGGAACGAATCAAACAATGCGGATGTTTCATCATTCAGCACGCCCGGTAAAAGCCTGCCGATGGCATCCGTGAGCACTGCTGCAGCCAGTTCGCCGCCGCTGAGAACATAATCGCCTATAGAAATTTCGATGGTTACAAAACGCTGACGGATACGCTCGTCAATACCCTTGTAGTGCCCGCAGATAAGTAAGAGGTTTTCTTTCAGGGATAACCGGTTTGCAACAGACTGGTTCAGGGTCTGTCCATCCGGGGTAAGATAAATGATCTCATCATACTTTCTTTCTGCCTGCAGGGTTTCGATCGCGTTGGCCAGGGGCTCCGGCATCAGCACCATACCGGCCCCGCCGCCAAACTGGTAATCATCTACCTGCATATGTTTGTTGATCGCCCAGCGACGCAGGTTGTGTACATGCACTTCCAGTAAACCTTTATCAGATGCTCTTTTCAGGATACTGTGACGGAAAGGGCTTTCCAATAAATCGGGTACCACACTGATAATATCAATCCTCATGCTGCAAACTTAGTAAGTGAAAAACGAATAGTGAATAATGAAAAATGGAGGAAGAGAAAAGTGCGTGATCAAAGTGATTTTTAATAAATTAACCGGATGCCCATCTCAGATGATTCATTTTTCTTTTTTTATGGGTTACCCTCCCCCATAAAGTCTCCCAGGTCGCGGCGTTCCTTTTTAGTGGGGCGGCCGATCTTACTGAGCCTTTTGCCTGTATGAAAACTCGCTGCTGCGAACTCAATACGTTCCAGTTCTTCTGCCGGCGTCAGGTCCAGGTAGTATTGAATAGCTTCCGCATAGGCGACCCGGGTTGGCAGCAGACCGGTTACCTGGATCACCCATTTTCTGGCTTCTGTTTTTACTTCGTACTGGTCGCCAATATGTACCACGCGAGAAGGTTTTACCGAAGCACCCTGGTATTTTACTTTGCCTTTGTCGCAGGCTTCAGCCGCTGTGGCCCTGGTTTTGAACAGCCGAATAGACCAGAGGTACTTGTCGATCCGGATTTTCTCAGGTGTTTTCGCAATATTCATTTGCGATCATGCTTTTTTCAGTTCCGCAAAATATTGGTGGAAATAAGGAATGGTCTCGATCCCTTTGTAAAAATTGAAAAGATCATATTTTTCATTCGGGCTATGCAGGTTATCACTGTCCAATCCGAATCCCAGGAAAACGATCTTGATACCCAGTTCCTGTTCAAAGAGGGCACAGATGGGAATGCTGCCGCCCCCGCGAACCGGGATGGGATCCTTGCCAAAACTGGCCTGGATGGCTTTGGCAGCAGCACGGTACGCATCCGAATCCAGGGGCGTCATATAAGGCTCGCCCCCATGATGTTCAGAAGCTTTTACCGTAACACCCGCCGGTGCAATACTGGTAAAATAATGCAGTATTTTCTCTGTTATTTTCTTAGACGATTGATTGGGTACCAGCCGGCAGGAAATCTTTGCAAAGGCCTTGGATGGTAATACGGTTTTGGCACCTTCGCCGGTATATCCCCCCCAGATGCCATTTACTTCCAGGGTTGGCCGGATACCGGTACGTTCATTGGTCGTATAACCAGCTTCACCCCATAGCTGGGTAAGACCCAGGTCTTGCTTATAAGCTTCTGCATCAAAAGGCGCTTCCGCCATTTTTGCCCGCTCCGCCGGGGTAGCTTCCACCACATCATCATAGAAGCCGGGGATGGTGATATGGTTATTGGCATCGTGGCAGGAAGCAATCATCTTCGCCAGCATGGTGATAGGATTGGCGACCGCACCGCCATAAACGCCGCTATGCAGGTCGCGGTTGGGGCCTGTTACCTCTACTTCGATATAACTGAGACCCCGAACGCCGATATCAATGGATGGGGTATCCATACCCAGCATGGAGGTATCGCTGATCAGGATTACATCGGCTTTTAAGAGGTCCTTATGCGCGGATACGAATTTGGCCAGGTTCGGACTGCCCACTTCTTCCTCTCCTTCAATAATGAATTTGATATTGGTGGTCAACGAATGGGTTTGCGTAAGTATCTCCAGGGCTTTCACATGCATGTAAAACTGTCCTTTGTCATCACATGCCCCGCGGGCATATATTTTCCCGTCCCGAATCACCGGTTCAAAAGGGCCGCTATGCCAGAGTTCCAGCGGGTCGGCCGGCTGTACATCATAGTGACCATATACCAGCACGGTAGGAGCTTGGGGATCCACCATTTTTTCGGCATATACTACGGGGTGCCCTGCTGTCGGGTAAATCTCGGCCCGGTCTGCTCCGGCCTCTGCGAGCCGCAGTTTTACGGCTTCGGCACAACGTAACATATCCGCTTTATGTTCACTTCTCGCACTGATACTCGGAATCCGCAGCAGCTCCAGTAATTCTGCTAAAAATCTTTCCTTGTGCGTTTCCCGGTAAGTAGTCCAACTATGCATCTGTTATTATTTTAAGTTAGTAAGCAGGCAGATCAAAGGTACGCCGTATGCGTTATTCCTGCACTGTATCTGTATATAAACGCTGACCCGATCAGGAGCCATGTTTCCGGTTGCTGAGAATATTCTGGAGCGTCCATTCCAGTCGCTGCTGCAAGGGCGACTGTCTGACTTTGCAATCAGGGATGGTACAGATCTTGCAACTGAAAGGCAGGCAGCCATCGGTATGTACAAACAATTCCATCCGGTCGCCGAAATGCTGTCGTATCAGGTCTTCCAGGGCATCTACTTCCCGATGTGCTTCGTGCAGATTCAGGTACCAGGGCAGGGTGAGGTGACAATCGATATGCAGCAATGCCCCGTATTTGATTACCCGGAGATTGTGCAGATCAATCCATCCGGACGGGCGGTTTTGATTCAGCACTTCAATAAAACGGGTGAGGAGGGCAATATCGGCTTCATCCATGATACCTGCCAGTGAAGCGCGTAAAATGCGGTATCCGTTATAGATCACGAGGACCGCCATGACTGCTGCCAGGAGTTTGTCGATCCATTCCAGCCCGGTTACCAGGATGAGTATGAGGCCGGCTATGATCACCAGGGTAGAATAGGTATCTACCTGCAGGTGACGCCCACTGGCCTGCAGGGCCAGGGATTGATTCTTTTTTCCGATCCGGATGCAAATTGCCCCGGCAGCAAAATTGATCAGCGCTGTTATTCCCACCAGCCAGAGACCGGTATCCAGTTGCTGCAAGGGGCTTTTTTCTACCAGGTTCAAAACTGTTTCATACAGGATCATGATTCCCGCTGCAATGATCAGCCCCCCTTCAATAGCAGCAGAAATAAACTCTGCCTTCCCATGTCCGTAAGGATGATCCAGGTCCCTGGGTTTGGCAGCTATATAAAGACTGAAGAGGCCAATACCCCCTGCCAGTACATTGACAATACTTTCCAGGGCATCGGTCAGGATTGCGAGTGAGTGCGTAAACTGATAGGCGATGATCTTGGTCAGGAACAACGCAATACTAAGCAGGGTGATCCGTAGCTGGACCCGGAAGTTTTGTCGGGCAGATTCCAGAGGGTGCGTTTTAGGCGTGATCAGTTTGCCGGTAACAGGCTGACTGTGTAATGGATGGGACAGTTTTTTGCCAGCATGGCGGATACACCGCAGTATTTTTCCTGCGAAAGCTGAACCGCACGCAGTACTTTGTCTGTTTCCGGTTCCGGCGCGTCAACCCGGTAAATCATATGGATCTGGGTAAAAACCTTCGGGTGGGTATCTGTCTGCTCTGCGGATGCTTCAATTTCCAGTGTATGAAAGGGTACTTTCATTTTCTGCAATATTTCCACCACATCCATGCCGCTGCAGGCACTTAAAGCGCCGAGCACCATTTTCTTGGGATTCATGCCGGAGCCCATTCCGCCGCCTTCTATGCTGGTATCAATCCTGACCGTATGCCCGCTATCGGCGGTTGCATCAAAAGCCAAAGCCTGTACCCATTTCGTAACTGTTTTCATGTCCTTATTTTGCAAGGGATAAAAGGAAGCATACGGCCCATTGATCCAGCCGTATGCCGACTTAGTATATTTTCATCAGGAAACTGCCTGGTCAAAACGTTTCTCCACATAGGCCCAGTTCACAATATTCCACCAGTGTTGGATATAATCCGGTCTTTTATTCTGGTATTTGAGATAATAAGCATGTTCCCAGACGTCAATACCCAGCAGGGGCATGCCTTTAAAATCACTGATATCCATGAGGGGATTGTCCTGGTTCGGCGTCGATCCGATTACCAGTTTTTTATCCGGGCTCAAAACCAGCCAGGCCCAGCCGCTCCCGAACCGGGTTTTGGCCGCATCACTGAATTTGGTTTGCAAAGCTTCCAGGGAACCGAAACTATCGGTAATGGCCTGGGCTAATTTGCCTCCCGGGCTGGTGGCAGCACCCGGCTTCATGCATTGCCAGAATAGTTCATGGTTATAATGTCCCCCGCCATTATTGCGCATTTTTACTGAATAACGCGAGATATTTCGTAAAATATTCTCCAAACTATCTGTTTGGGTATTCACATGTTCTGCTACACAGGCTTCTGCCAGGTTTTTTGCGTAGCCACTGGCGTGTTTACTGTAATGGATTTCCATGGTCAGGGCATCAATTGCCGGTTCCAGGGCATTATAGGCATAGGGCAGGGGGTGCTGTACAAAAGGATTGTCTGCGGCATTGGAGGCTGCATTCAGCATATCAGGTAATACGGTTAAACCGATACCGGCGGCAACGCCGGCTTTGCCGGTGGTTTTCAAAAACTCCCGGCGGCTTGCATCATGAGTTGACATAACAAAGGATTTATTTGGATGAACGGGAAATCTTAAAATTAGTCAAAATTTTCCGCAACTGTTTAAAGGCGCGGTAATAGAACTCTTGGTTAAACAACTGGGAGTCTCGCATTGCTTTATAAGTAAGG
>CAZAOR010000424.1:0-3743 GCA_964486805.1 uncultured Sediminibacterium sp.
CCATTCTGCTTCATAAAATCAGCGAAAGCCCCCGGCTGCTGGCTCTCTACGAAAATATTGCGGATATACTCGATTGCAGCATTGCATTCCGTTGTATTCGGGTAACTCGTCACGAGTTTTGTAAAATCCTTCAGAGCCGCATCATTCTTATTCAGATTGAAATTGGCAATACCCGATTTGAGATAGGCTTTTGGTAAGAGAACACCCGCATGCGGATTGGTCATCAATTGATGCAGGGGAGCCAATGCTGCTTCGAAATTTTCATCCGCCAGGTAAGTATTGGCAATCTCCAGGCTGGCATCCGGCAGGTAGGCGGATCCGGGATATTGTTTATCCAGTGTGGACAATAGCCGGATTTTTTCATCATTCCGGTTCTGTGCGCCGGCAATAATCGCTTTCTGGTACAGGGCATAGTCAGCGGAAGGTAGTCGCAACTGAATAACCTGTTCATACATGTGCAAAGCATGTGTGAAGTCTTTGGCCATATAATAGCAGTCCGCAGTGCGGAGATACGCATCCTGTATAATTGCACTGGCATCGGGGAATACTGTTTTGGTCACCATTTCAAAATAATCCCGGGCCAGGGTATAATCCTCGGTTCGCAGGTAAGCATAAGCAAGGCTGTAGCGGGCATTGGTGATATTCACTTCGCCATTGGTCACGGGGCGTTTCAGGTAATTCAGGAAGAAGCCTATTGATGCATCATTCTGGCCATTCCGGTAAGCGATCTCTCCTTTCCAGAAATAAGCGAGCGGTAATTGTAATTCGTTATAAGGTACGCTGAGCAGGCGTGTCAACAAAGCATCCGCCCGATCCAACTGCTGGTCATTGATATATTCCACGGATGCGCCATATAATAAACGCGGATAAAGGTGCACGGCATAATCACTCCGTTGTGGTAATGCATCATATAATTGCAGTGCTTCTTTATAATTACTCGTATTTGCCAGGGTATTCACCAGCAATTCCCTGGCCTCCTGGAGATATTCCGACCTGGGATAATCCGCTACAAAGGCTTTGAACGCTTTCAGGGCAGCGTCCATATAGCCAAGATCATAGGAAAGCTTGGCATAGTTAAAGGCTGATACTTCTTTCTGTTTTGGATTGCTGTTACTGGATGCGCAGAACTGGAAAGCCGTACGGGCATTGGCCTTGTCATGCACTTTCAAGTAGGCATCGGCCAGGAGGTACATACTGTTTTGCGATAATGAATCCTGTGCTCCGCTGAGCTGCTTGAATCCTTCAATACATTTATCCCATTCAGCAGCATGGTAATAACAAAAAGATAATTCATAGAGGTCTTCCCGTCGAACTTTGGCATTCCCGGCCACATAGGCTTCCAGGTAGGGCTGGGCTTTTTCAAAAGCTTGTTTCTCAAACCAGATATGTCCTACCAGTTGCTGCAATTGCAAGGTATAAAACTGTGCAGGTTTCTTTAATGCATCTTCGCCATAATACAACGCGGAATCTCGGTTGCCGGTAAAATAGAATATCTCGGCCAGGTAAAAAGGAATCACCGACTGGTAGGCCGGCAATCGCCTGGCAATCCGGAAAGCATCCAGAGCGGAAGGATATTGCTTTTCTGAAAAGCAGATAAACCCGTAATAATAATTCGCATCCAGATAATTGGGATCATCCGGTAATTGACGGATAGCATTGAACAGGGGTTTGGCTTCCCGGAACTGTTGCATCACGAAATAGCCATAGGCCTGGTGAAATTTCATTTCGGCAATTTCCCTGTTATTCAGATTGGCGATGCCCACAGACTGATAGCAGGCCTGCGCCTTTGCATAGTTACGCTGACGGAAAAAGTATTCCCCTAATTGGAAATTGAGCATTTGTACCCTTGCCGGATCGGTTTCTAACGCGATAAAGGATTCAGCGCCGTTTACAATGGAGGAGTCATTCAACTGCAGGCCGCATACCAGGTAATAATAACGGCATTCCCTTGCTATATTGGCTGGCATAGGACTTTGCAGGTGATCTTCGGTGTTCAACTGCTGGAATATCGGATATGCCAGGCTGAACAGTTCTTTTTGGTAAAGATCCTTGGCCTGCTTAAACGATGCATCCGGATCCTGGTGATAGGCAGTCAACTGCGCCGATAACCCGGAACTACAAATAGTGCCTGCGGACAGCAGCACCAGGAACAGGAGATTTTTCATATAGCCAGGGCGTTTTGTGGTTTGCTTACCCAATGGGCAGTCGTTTGGTATGAACCGCATCAGATGGTTGCCGGATTCAGGAACAGGCAACCGGCCTGCTGGCATTGAACGGATTCGGTTCAGCAAATATTTCGGTTTCTTTCTTAATAAATAGCGAAAACCGTTTAAAATTACCACAGGTATACGGTAAGCAAACATCATTCCGCGATTTGTGGAAAAACAGATACAGGCCGTAAGTTTGTCAACAAATCAGGATAACTATGTACGAACACCAGACGGCTATCCGTGTCCGTTACGCGGAAACCGACCAGATGGATATTGTGTATTATGGGAATTATGCGCAATACTTTGAAGTGGCGCGCGCGGAAAGCATCCGTGAACTGGGTTTCACCTATAAAAAAATGGAAGAGATGGGCATTCGGATGCCAGTCGTTTCCATGGAAGCAAGGTTTCTAAGGCCAGCCCATTACGATGACCTGATCACGGTGAAAACACAGTTGCGCGAACTGCCCGCTGAACACCGGATCGATTTTTTTCATGAAGTATTCAATGAGCAGAATAAACTCCTGACGACTGGAAAAGTGACGCTTTATTTCATCGATATCGCAACAGGCAAGCGAACCAACATGCCCAGGGAACTGGCAGAAAAATTAACACCTTTTTTTGAAAACCGCGTCGGTTAGGGACGGCAACAATAGTACGCCGGCGAAACTTCTATTTTTCATCCCCGGCGATTCTGCCCAATACCGGATGCCGGCCCTTCCCTTCTTAATTGATCATGCCATGTGATATTCGACCAGTCCTGGTAGCTTTAGGTAATTATCCGCAGGAAAACGCTTCGGCATACAAACACTGCACCCGTTCCTGTCATTTTCAAGCCCGGTGATGATCTGCCCGCCAATTAGCGATAGCCTGCTTAATATCCCGGGCACGGAGGTTTTCGGTAACAGTTCTTTCTACCAAAACCGGGAACTCTTCATCCGAAGCAAACCGTAATGCAATCACCTGGCTCATCCGAATGCTTAAAGGCAACCTTTTTCCGGTAAGAATAAAATACCGGAGATTTTCTTCTGCGCGGATGGCCCTGTCCTGCGCTTTTAAAGCAAAAGAACGGGCAAACCAGAACAAGGCAACCAGGATCAAAGCTATCAAGCAGATCAGGGATGCTGAATAGAGATTTTCCGGGGCCGAATGTGCCAGGTTGATAAACGAACCCACCAACAAAGCCAGAATGGCAACACTGGTGAGAAAATGATAGGCCGGCACATAGCGTGCATGATTGCGGAAATTTTGCTCAGACATAATGGAGTTTTTAGTAAGGTAAGCAAAGTCTTCGTACCTCGTATCTTGAATAAAGACGTTTACATCAAGCTCATATTGTTCCTGGATAAAAATCTTGCGTTTATATTATACAGAAAATTTGATCTCGTCCAATACCCAGGAATTATTTCAATTCATCCAGTACCTGAAACATCTTCTGCACAATGGCCGAAGACCCGCCACTATAATTATTGACCATGATTGCAACAGTATAGGTTTTTCCCGACCTTGCCGTATGATAACCTGCAAAGCTCCTGG
>CAZAOR010000425.1:0-3026 GCA_964486805.1 uncultured Sediminibacterium sp.
CATTGGGTAGGATGCCATGCCCCAGGTTGGCAATATGCCTGCCAGGGCCAAATGCCTGCAGCATTTCTTTCACTTCTTTTTCAATCACAGGAACGGGTGCCAGCAGTTTGGCCGGATCAAAATTGCCCTGTAAAGTAACCTGATTACCGGCCATCTGCTGGGCTGTCTGCGGGTGTATACACCAGTCAATCCCGAGACCCTGTGCACCAGTGTCAGCCATGGCACCCAGGCTTTGCCAGGCACCTTTGGCGAAGATAATGGTGGGCGCTTTGTCTTTTACCGCGGCAACAATCTGCCGGATATATTGCAGGGAAAGGCTTTCAAAATCGGCAGGACTCAGCAGACCACCCCAACTGTCAAAGATTTGAACGGCGTTGGCACCAGCCTCGATCTGCGCCTGCAGATAGGCAATGGTGGTTTCCGTGATCATCTGCAGTACCTGGTGGGCAAGCGCCGGTTGGGTATAACAGAAAGCTTTGGCTTCATCAAAGGTTTTGGAGCCTTTGCCCTGGACCATATAACAAAGTAGGGTCCAGGGGGCACCGGCAAAGCCAATCAGCGGAACCCGGCCATTCAGTTCTCCTTGTATCATCCGGATTGCATCCATCACGTAACCCAGTGATTCCGGTACATCGGGCACCCGGATACGGGAGAGATCAGCACTTGTTTTGATCGGGTCTGGTAACAGCGGCCCCCTATTTTCAATTAATTGCACTTCCAGCCCCATGGCCTGTGGCACCACGAGTATATCGGAAAAAAGAATGGCCGCATCCACCCCGATAATATCTACTGGTTGCAGGGTGATGGCACAAGCCAGTTCCGGGGTCTGGCAGCGTTCAAAAAATCCATATTTCTCCCGCAATACCCGGTATTCCGGCAGATAGCGGCCCGCCTGCCGCATCATCCATACAGGGGTTCTTTCAACGGATTCACCACGAAGTGTTCTCAGTAAGATATCGTTTTGTAATGACATGTTCAGTGGGTGGTTAAAGAAGATGACTGATTGAAATATCCGATGGCAGCTTCCAATAAGGCCTGCTTCCCGGGAATCGCGGCCTGTATGACCCGGTTCCTGCATAAATCGGCAATACGTTTTGCGGTTGTACTGCCAATTGCAAATAGCATGGTTTCGGCAGGGACGATGTTTACAGCAAAAAAACTTTCCACGGCGCTGGGACTGTAAAACAGGATGGCCTGGTACTGCTTTTTCAGTTGAACGGGCGTAAGCAGGGTTTGATAAACGACCAACTCTACCACTTCCACGCCGTTACTCCGCAAAAAATCCGGTAATTCAGGCCTGCGTTTATCGCCGCAAAAGAAAAATGCCTCAACAGCATCCGGTTCATTTTCCAATAAATGATGCGCTAAAGTTAATGCAGTATGCCCGGTTCCGGCAATGGAGGTTTCTCCGAACAATTCCCTGATCTTGTCCTGTGTGGCCTGTCCCATGCAGTAGATTCTCCAGTCCGGCTGAAAATCATCCAACGCAGCTGCTACGGTTTCGACCGCCTGAACGCTGGTAAAAACAACAATAACAGATTGCAGGCTTAATTGCCGGATCTCTTCCTGGATCTCTGCGTTCAGCACCGGCACGGTTGCAATAAATGAATATTCATCCACTACAAACCCTTCAGGTACCGGGTGGCCAGTCAGGGGACCAGTACTTAATATATGTATCAGATCAGACATCGCGGACGGTAGCAAGTATTTCATGGGCACCCTGCGACAATAATTGTTCGGCAGCCTGCTGGCCCAGGTTATCGGCAACTGAGCGGTGTGCAGAGAGCCTGATTTCCAGGCAGCGTGTGCCGCTGAGGTTCAAAAGGTTTCCCTCAAATTGAACCAGATCACCCTGCAATTGTGCCAATGCACTGATAGGCGTGGCGCATCCGCCCATCAATGCTTTTAAAAAGTCTTTTTCAAGTTTGGTGCAAAGCGCCGTATCCGGATCATTTAATGCAGATAAAGTTTCCAGGATGGCTTTATCGCCCTCGCGTGCTGCAATCATGATCGCTCCTTGCGCAGGTGCAGGCAACATCCAGTTGAGTGTGACAGATGTTTCCGGGCGCAAATCAATACGTTCCAGGCCCGCTGCTGCAAATATGGCGCCGTCCCAGTTGCTTTCCGATAGCTTGTGCAAACGGGTATTCACATTACCACGCAGGTTTTCAAACCGGTGCGCAGGATAACGATGCAACCATTGTGCCCTTCTTCTTACACTGCTGCTGGCAATCACGCGTGGTATTCCATTGGTGGCCGGCTCCTGCCATGCAGCTTGGCGGTATCCCAAATCCGGTAAAAGCGAATCATCATTACCACGATAAACCAGTATATCATGAAAAGATGCACGGGGCAGTACAGCAGCCTGCTGTAATCCCCGGGCCAGTTGTGTAGGAACATCTTTCATGGAATGGACGGCGATATCTATCCGGTTACTGAGCAGGGCAGCATCCAGGGTTTTGGTAAAAACACCCTGTACTCCCAAGGCATACAAAGGCGTTACCAGATCAAGATCTCCATCGCTTTTGATAAATACCAGTTCGGCGGTTATATCGATAGCCGCGAGCTGCTCCCGCACAAAATTTGCCTGCCAGATAGCCAGTTGACTATCACGGGTACCGATACGCAAGACCTTTTTCATTGGTTAATTCAGGGTCATAAAGTCATTGATCGCCTCAATATAGTAACATCCGGGCTGATGTTGCTGACGCAGTTTCACAGCCACATTGTTCACTACTTTCTGGATATCCGCATGGCTGACAACATGCGCAGCAGGAGCGGAGGCGAGGTATAACCCGCAGGATTGCATGTCATGAAGTTTTTGCTTCACCGCGCGCAGCACCGGCACATGACTGCGACCTGCATGCCAGGCGGAAAATTCCTGGAAATGGGTACGGATGATGGCCTCTGCTTTTGGTACTTCGGCCTGCCTTTTCTGCAAAGTGGCATCATTAATGCGGGAAAGATCATCCACATTGGCCAGTATGACCCCGGGAAGTTTGGCAACAGCCGGATCAATATTATTC
>CAZAOR010000426.1:0-4694 GCA_964486805.1 uncultured Sediminibacterium sp.
CGCAGTGGCCGCGCACCATGACGCCCCGCAGCTCGCCATACGACGCACCGGCCTCCACCATCAGCCCGACATTCGGGTTGCGCCGGATTACATGGGGATTGTTCACATAGTCGATATCGAGAAAATGGATGGCGGGATTATCGTCTACATAATCGTACAAGCGTCTGCTGCCGATGGCAAAACCTGTAACGGCTTTGTTCGGGTGTATCTTTTTCCGGCTGTTATTGATCACACCTGATTCAAAAAGGTCTATCACCCCATCGCTCAGCATCTCGGTATGAATTCCCAGATTTTTGTGGTTGTTCAATTCTTTCAGTACCGCATCCGGTATGGTGCCAATGCCCATTTGCAAAGTGCTCCCATCTTCAATCAGGCCGGCAATATTTTTTCCGATCGCCTTTTCGGGCTCAGTCACCTGTTTGGCATATTCTACTTCCGGCAGGTCCTCCTCATAATACACCAGGTGGGTAAATTTCGAAACATGCACCAGGCCATCTCCATGGGTACGGGGCATTTTGGGATTCACTTGCGCAATAATGTACCGGGCATTATTGACGGCAGAGCGGGCAATATCAACCGAAGTTCCCAGACTGCAATAGCCATGGGCATCCGGTGGTGAAACCTGCACCAGTGCCACATCCAAGGGCAGGATCTGTTTATTAAACAGGTCCGGGATATCACTCAGAAAAACAGGAATATAATCGGCCCGGCCTTCATTTACCGCTTCGCGGATGGGGGCAGATACAAACATGCAGTTGATATGAAAACTATCCTGGTACTGTGGTTTCTGCACTTCAATGTCACCCAGTACGGTGATGAAAACGAGTTCTACATTTTGCAGGCGGGCGGATTGTGCGGCAAGATTGCGCATGAGATAAAGCGGGGTACAGGCGCTGCCATGTACAAATACGCGCTGGTTGCTTTGGATTACCTGCAGAGCCTGCTCTGCGGTAATATAGGTTGTCTGGTTGGTCATACGGTTGCTTGCCTGCAAATTTCAGTTGCCTCCACGCGCCAAAAAATGATTTTTGTAAGGTTCCGGTATGATATTCTACCGTTGGGGATGGATGAATGATTGTCTGGGTTCAACGCACTTCCAGGTGATCCTTATCCGGCAAAGGCGGAAAGGGCGCATGGGGGTCGGTCTGGTACCAGAAAACAACACTGGCAATATCATCCTGCAAAGGGAGGTAGCGGCCGCCATCCCGCCAGCCCAGGGCCTGTATGGTCACTTTCAGATCATGGGTAAAACGGATGGGATCTGTGATATGCCAGCGGTATAACCCGAAACGCTGTTGCACTTCGTAATGCCCGTCGCCCCGTATAACCTGGTGCAGGCCCGAATAGGGGGAGCTGAATTCGGTGTATTGTGTTTCTGATAATCCCGCCATATTTTTTTTCCGGGTATCAAAATCATACGATCCGCAGAAATAATCTTCAGTACCTGTGCCGCAGATCGTCGGGTATTTCGTATCTCCGTCCAGGAAGAATTTGATTTCTCCTTCCCCCCACCAGCCGTTGTTATGCACCCCCCAGGCAAGATAGGTGCCAACATATTGTCCCTGGCCTTTGATACCGTCTGCCAGTGTATAATCAGTTCCATAGGGTAGTGGATTCACACGCCGGAACTGTGCATGGAAATAAGCTGCATCGGACGGTACCTCGGTGAGGATATAATCCACCTGGTAATACAAAACCATATCCCGGTCATCCAGGTTTTCCAGGGTGATCCTGCATTTTTTCCGGAAAGGCATGGGCCAGTAACAGTTGAATGCACTCCCGGGGTTCACACATACGGCCAGCGATTGCAGGGAAGCATATTGGCCCCATCCCATGCCGAAGAAATCACCTACCGGCACTTCCACGGAAGGGGTGGGTTCATCATCCCAATAAAAGCGCAGGATGGCATAACGCCAATTGCCGGTGGGTGTCATCCAGATATGCTGGATAGAACCCGCACTATCAATTTCAGCGATGGTATCCGTGGTTTTCGCTTTGATCACGACACTGGGACTGATCTTCCAACCCTGACCCAGATCGCGGGCCGCTTTTTCGCCGGTACCATTCAACGCCATTCCGCCCCTGCCTTTTTCGCCATGGAAATTCTCGGGACTGATCGACCTGGTTTTAGCCGGGGAGAGCTTGTATATATTCTGCATTCCAGAACCGATCCCATTGAATGATTCCTGGGCAGTTGCCGGCAGGACAGAAAAGGAAAGGAATATCAGACCGTAAAAATGCTTATGCATGGCAAGGCTTTTAGAGATTGATAGGATAATGTTACGCTATTTCTGTAAAAAAGGAAAGCCTCAGTTGGCAGGGTAACCTTCTCGGGCCAGCGTGGAACGGGCATAAGCCAATAACTGATCTGCCGGCAGATATCCTGCCGCATAAGCGATTACCTGGCCTTTTGCATTCAGAAAATATAAACTGGGATACATGCGCAGGTGCAGCCGCCTGGCTAATTCGGGGCCTTCGTTTTTTTCCATATTCATGGAGAGATTGACAAAATGGGTATTAAAAAAAACTGCAACGGCAGGATCGGTAAAGGTGGTTCTTTTCAGGAGCCTGCAGGGGCCGCACCAACTTGCATAAGCATCCAGAAATAACAGGCGCTGTTGCCGGGCTGCACTGTCCAGGGCCACTGACAGGGAGCTTTCCAGGAAATGGATGGATTGCTTGTGCTTTTTTATATGAATTTCACTGGTGCCGGGCCTGGTGCTTGCAGTACTCAGCAACCCTGAGAGCAATATCAAAATGGCCTTTCGCATCCCCCGCTTTCTATAAAAATAAGCAGGTTTTTGCGGAAATATTGAAACTTTCAAATAGTTTAGCCCCACCTATGAAACTTGCACGTCGCTTGTCGCTCTATTTGCTTTCTTTGTTTTCAGTATTCGGTATTTTCAGGGGCTTGCGAATGATATGGGGCTTTTCTGATAGTAACCTTCCGCTGCTTTTCCCCTTTTCCCATGTACAGGAATCCCTTTTTGCTAATTACGGCGTTTTGGGCTGGGTTATTTTACTGCTGATCGGCGTACTGGGAGGTATCAGTTTCTGGTTTACACTCCGGCGGAAACACATTTATCCATATATGGTATTGGTGGAAGGTATTTTCGTCAGTTCCATGATCAGCGCACATGCCATTTACGGCGGATTTCATTGGGTTCACCTGGTCATGCTGTTTCCGGGCATCGGCCTGATTGTGCTGGGGGTGTTTCAGGCGCCAAGAGAATTCTGATCGGTTTCCCTGATTATTTTGAACCTAACGATCGTTAGCTTATTTTTGTTGAAAATCAGACAAATGGAGTTTTCTCTCACAGAAGAACAAAGAATGATTCAACAGGCTGCCCGGGATTTCGCAAAAGCAGAATGCCTGCCCGGTGTGATAGAAAGAGATGAGCACCAGCGGTTTCCACGCGAACAGGCTGAGAAATTAGCAGATCTGGGTTTTATGGGGATGATGGTAAGTCAGGATTATGGGGGGGCAGGACTGGATACGGTGAGCTATGTGTTAGCCATGGAAGAGATCAGCAAAATTGACGCAAGTACCAGTGTTTGCATGAGTGTCAATAATAGCCTGGTTTGCTGGGGACTGGAACAGTTTGGAACAGAAACACAAAAGCAAAAATACCTGACCCCGTTGGCCCAGGGTAAAAAAGATGGCGCATTGTATATCGGCGCTTTTCTTTTGAGTGAACCGGAAGCGGGCAGCGATGCAACCAGTCAACGTACCACTGCAGAAGATAAAGGCGACTATTATTTACTCAATGGCACCAAGAACTGGATCACAAACGGTTCCAGCGCTTCTGTTTACCTGGTCATTGCGCAAACTGATCCCGCACAGGGCAGCCATGGGATCAATGCCTTTATTGTGGAGAAGAATTCGCCCGGCGTAGTCGTGGCAGCCAAAGAAAACAAACTGGGGATACGGGGCAGTGATACCCATTCCATTCTCTTCAACGATGTAAAAGTGCCCAAAGAAAACAGGATAGGCGAGGAGGGATCCGGATTCCGGTTTGCTATGAAGACGCTCGCGGGCGGACGCATCGGGATTGCAGCACAGGCGCTGGGAATCGCCGGGGGTGCCTATGAACTGGCACTGGCATATAGCAAACAAAGAAAGGCTTTCGGGAAAGAAATCATGCACCACCAGGCGATACAGTTTAAACTCGCAGACATGGCTACCCGCATTGAAGCGGCCCGGCTTTTGTGTATGAAAGCAGCCTGGGAGAAAGACCAGGGGATGGATTATACCCTCAGTTCCTCCATGGCAAAAGTGTTCGCTTCTGAAACAGCCATGTGGACAACTACCGAGGCTGTTCAGATACATGGCGGCTATGGATTTGTAAAAGAATATCATGTGGAACGTTTGATGCGCGATGCCAAGATCACCCAGATATATGAAGGCACGAGCGAAGTGCAAAGGATTGTAATTTCGCGGTCGATTCTGAAGTAGGGGAAATGCAAAGTGAAAAATCGGAGCGCAGCGGAGATCACGCCGTAGGCTGATGAATAACGAAAAATGAATTGACTGGTATATTCTATTTTTCATCACGTCAAGCGTAATATTACCTGCCCCGCCAAAGCCTGACTGTCGACAGACAGGGTTACGATTTTTCATTTTTGATTTTCACTCACAATCATATCCAACTCTTTTCCAATGTCAGTGAACGGCGAAAATTACCATCGTATCA